>JBIKZA010000039.1:0-22834 GCA_044354975.1 Flavobacteriales bacterium | reverse complement strand
TCTTTCGTACAAATACATGTTCGCCAGCAATTGGGATAAAGCCATCCAAACTTACAATTTCAGTAGACCCTTCCTAACTGAAAAACAACCACTATTCATGCATGGAATAAGTGGCTCGGTATCCTATATTTTCAAATCTGAAAATAAATTCAAACAAGGAATAAACGCATCTTATTCCCATTTCAGCAGCTACGCTGAGAATGTGAATTTCGTGAATCAATACAATTTGCACTTTTTTAATTTGGGATACATGCTGCGTCATGAAAGCGTTGGAAGTTTGAAAGGACTCTGCACAGACTTCATTCTCTCGGCCTCTTCAAGCGCTCTATTCAGAAATGTAAATGACGAACCTTTCACCTATAACGACATGCGCTCAAAAGCTTTCGGCATTGGCGGTGATCTGAGCGTTCGAACAAGTTATTCCTTCAACATAAAAAATAAAATTCGACTATCTCCTTTCGTTCAAATTGGATATACACCTTACCTCTTTTCGCCCAATACGGAAGCGGTAATTAATCAAACGAGAGGACTTGTAGCACCTAACTTCACGGATATATTTGCTTCGCGAGTTGGCTTAAAATTTTATGCGAATGAAATAGCGCAAGAGCACTAAGCAACTTATCAAAAGAATAACGTCAAAGGCATCAACGAAACAAAGAACAAACAATGAGGAAAACAACTGTATTTTTCACTTTTCTTTTGGTTGTGTTGAATGCAGTTGAATGCTATGGCCAGCCCTGCGGTTCTGTTCAATCCTTGTCATCATTACAACAATCTGAATTAAGCTCACTTGAAATTCAGCTTGACACAGCTTTAGTTCATGAAGATTTTTCTGCCATTGACAGCCTTAACAATTTAATCAAAAGCACCTTTGGCAATGAAGGTGGGAAGCCAGACGCAATAGAAGACTATTATAACTTAATCGGGGAAACCAGTTGGCAAAATTTATCCAGCGCCCTTTTGCTCTCAAGAGAACTTATCGATGCAGACAGTTTGGTTTATGCAGACCTTTGGAAAGTCGCTAAAGGGATGGCACCGACTTCTTATTACCCCCATTCTATATACTTAAGAGCATCGGCTGAAGTTGCTGCTGGACTTCTAGAAATAGCCGAAAAAGAAACTGACCTCACAAGAAAATCTCTTTATCAATCCTGGGCGAACAGGGCTTTGGACAGTTTGGCAACCATGCAGTTGCCCAACGGCGCATTTCCATTTCCCGATTTGCGACCTTATGGCGACCCAGTCTTTTCTCCTATTATTCAAAACTATTTAAATTCACTCGGTGTCGATAGCTCTTCAGTCCTAATAAACGGATGGATCATTGACGACAGCAATACAGGAGAATTCAAATTCGATGCAGGAGTAATTTGCAACGCCTATTACGAAGCCTTCAAGTATACAGGTAACATTCAATACAAGAACATTGCACTGTCTGTAGCCAATTACATGATGCCACTGAAAATGAATGTGAATTACAACTACAATACGTTTGTTTCTTTGGCACTAACGCGAGGCTACCAACTCAGCAACGATGAAAATTATCTGGACAGAGCCATTTTAAACTTACGTTATGGTCTTCTTCCGGGACAAACGCCAAATGGCCGTTGGGTGGACGGGCACAACGCTAATTCACGATATCAAAACCTAATTATCTACAACACTGTACCTACAATTAATTTAATTCCATCTGCAAGCCCATACAAGGCAGATTTAGATACAATGTCCGTAAGGGCCATTCAAAATATGCTCAATTATTCGAATAGTTGCGGCTCAGCCACTGGGTTTCGATGGCTCATTTCGTCCTATTTGCTTGACAGTACTTTGTATTCAGCATCGACTCGAATTCAAATCAAAAATCTAATCGGAAGACACATCAATCAAGCAGCTCTTGCTGGTAATTATTTAGATGTTCAATCTATGGGATTGTACCTTGAAATGCTTGATTCACTCTCACTAGGTATTGATTCCAAAATTCCGATAAAGCTAAAATCTAACATTTTCCCAAATCCGTTCACCGAACAAACCACAGTTATTTTTGAACTTCCGCAAACACAACTTATTCGCGTTTTGCTTTGCGACAATTCGGGCCATCTCATCGAAGAAATTGATAATGGTGTCAAAATAAAAGGGACCTATAGCTACACAATTACTGGTTCAAATCTGCCTATCGGCATGTATTTCATAGTTGTGGAAACTGAGCAAGGGAAGCGGAGTTTAAAAATTATTAAACAATAAAAAAACTGTGGTTGAGGTAACAGCCCTATCCCCCTGAAACTATTTTGAACTATTTTTAGTGCTTATGTAAAAATGCAAAAACCATGACCGCATCAAAATTAATTTGGGAAGAGGACTTAGAAAAATCCTCTGAAAAATACCACATCTACGGTGCATGGATTGCAGCGACATTGAAGTGAAAGGCAAAGAATTAATGAAAATGTATTTTTTGTTGGAGGAAAAGGTTTTATAAAACAATTCTTCGAATCAATTGCTCCGCAATCAATCTTTCAGATCAATCCTTCGGAGAAATCCGATTGATGAATTTACATGTAAAATTTTCAATCGTTAAAGTATAATGCCGCCTCTTCGAAACGCCGCTTGACCAATCCCGGCAACAAGATTCCTTTAGAGGTGGTGTATCGCGCTTCAATCCAATTTCGAATTAAATCTTTTGAAGCCGATTCATTGATCAATTCAAACAAGGTATCTGAACCTCCGGTATTGAAGGTGTGTGAAACCAATGCATCGAACTGATTTTGATCTAACCTGACATTGATTCTGTCATTCACGATTTTTTCAAAACGCAATAAATCGTTACGAAGTAAAATTTCAGCATTATCTTTCGAAATAACATCTTTGGAAGAAACGCTCCTGCCAGCTATTTGCGTCGAACCATAGCCTATTGTCCAAACACCTGCTGGACATAAATAAGCTTGTAAACGCAAACCTTCAAACTTCTTAATGAATTCAATACCCGTATTCGAAATTCTCATATCTAAAGTCGAATACTAAACAACGTAGTTCCAATTACGTAGTAGGAATAACGTAGTTCCAATTACGAAGTAGGAATAACGCAGTTCCAATTACGAAGTAGGAATAAAATCTTCGATTTTCTAATTACGAAGTTCCAAATATCTTCTTAAAATTCTTCGAAGTCTCTGCAGTTTCTTCCCAAGGGAATAAATTCACCTTCATCACCTTCGGTTTTTGACCGTTCGGCATTTTGAACGTCTTCGTAACAGTCTTGGGGGTGCGACCCATGTGACCGAAGCTCGCTGTTTCCTTGTACATAGGTGTGCGCAAGTTGAAACGCGTTTCAATCTCGTATGGAGTCATTCCAACATTCTTCGAAATTAAACCTGCGATTTGACCGTCGTTCATTGCAACACGCGCTGTTCCGTATGTATTCACATAAAAACCTACTGGCTTCGCAACACCGATGGCATAAGCCACTTGAACCAACACTTCGTCACAAACTCCAGCTGCAACCAAATTCTTCGCAATGTGGCGCATGGCATAGGCTGCACTGCGGTCTACTTTACTCGGATCTTTTCCGCTAAATGCTCCACCACCGTGAGCGCCTTTTCCACCGTAGGTGTCTACAATAATCTTTCTTCCAGTCAATCCAGTATCTCCGTGAGGACCACCGATTACAAACTTTCCAGTCGGATTCACGTGCAACGCATACTTCCCATCGAACAACTTCTGAATGCGCTTCGGTTGCTTCTTCATGACACGCGGAATTAAGATGGTACGAACATCTTCCTTAATCTGCGCTAACATCTTCGCTTCCTTATCGAAATCGTCGTGTTGTGTACTCACCACAATCGCCGAAATACCCATAGGCTTGTGATCGTCTGAATACTCAACGGTTACTTGGCTCTTTGCATCTGGACGCAAATATTTCATTTGCTTTCCTTCTCTGCGAATAGTAGACAACTCGCGCAACAACGAATGCGCCAACTCCAATGGAAGTGGCATGTAGTTGTCGGTTTCGTTCGTTGCATATCCGAACATCATTCCTTGGTCACCGGCACCTTGGTCTTTCTTGTTCTTCTTATCTACCCCTTGGTTAATATCGGCAGACTGCTCATGAATGGCAGACAAAATTCCGCAAGACTTCGCTTCGAACATATACTCGCTCTTCGTGTATCCAATCTCTGCAATAGTTCCGCGAATAATCTCTTGTAAATCAACATACGCTGTCGATTTCACTTCTCCTGCAACAACCACTTGTCCTGTAGTTACTAAGGTTTCACAAGCCACCTTCGACTCGGGGTCTTGCGCCAAAAACGCATCAATTAACGCGTCTGAAATTTGATCGGCTACTTTATCTGGGTGGCCTTCAGACACAGACTCTGATGTGAAAAAATATGACATATCTACTTATTTATTTTTCTATTAATTTGAATTCAATGACTCACTCCACTTGGTTCTTACTGGCGGTGTGAAATCTTTATTAGGAACTTGTTCGGGGTCATAACCGAACAATTTATTTTCTTTAATCAACGTATCAACATAAGTCGGCACCATCTCTTCCCAACCGAGGTGCCCATTGTGAATTAAGTCTAAGGCATCGCGAGAATAGATAGAAAGCACATCCGGATTGTATTCCGCAATATCAACAATACGCTTATTGTCGACCATATAACGGAATAGCGGAAGCAAACGCGGATGCACAGGACAATTCTCCGTTGTATACAAAGTATTTGTGGCTTCGTCGAACCACGGATACAAGTATATCTTCAAATCTCTGCTGAAGAGAATTCCAAACGCTGCTAAAATTCCTCCGTTCAAATTGCGGTAATATTTTTCATCGAACAACTCTACGAGCATATTCGTTCCCATAATAATTCCCATTCTTTCTGAAGTGTACTTCGTGAAGTACTCTGCCAACTTGTAATATTTCGAATAGTTGGAAACCAATACCGTTTGCCCAAGTGAACACAAAATCTCAGCGCGATCTAAAAAGTCTTGCTCATCAATTTCTCCATCTGAACGCAAATTATTCAACGTAATTTCAAACAACACCTGAACTTTTTCAGAATCTACTTTGCGGTCGGCTTCGAACATCTTCAAGCCTTTAGCTATCATGTCAATATTCACTTTCGTTACCGGTCTGAACGAACCGCGTAGTGCCAAAATGTGCTTTTTGTAAAGAACATCCGCAGCTTGTAAATTCTCACCATCTGGAGAAAAGATAACCGCTTCAGTCATTCCGTTCTTCACCAATTGCAACGACATTAATCGGTTGTCTACATCGTCGAAATCAGGTCCACTGAATTGAATGGTATCAATTTCAACTTGGTCACGATTCAAATTATCATACAACGAAAGCAACAATTCCTTCGGCTGTTTGAACGTATAAAAACACCCATAAAGTAAATTCACTCCAAGTGTTCCTACGGTTGCTTGTTGAAGAAGAACATCGCTTTCATGCAAACGCGCATGAATAATAACGACATTCGGCTCCTGGTTAGGGGCGGTTTGAAACTTCACTCCCATCCATCCGTGACCCTGAATGGTCTTCTGAAAATTAACGGTTGCAAATGTATTGGCGTAGCTAAAAAATTCTTTTGTGGAATGGTCTTCGCGATCCAAACGCTCTTCAATCAAACTGTACTCGTGATTGAGCATGTTGTCTACGCGTGCTTTGCAAACGTATCTTCCATTCTCTTCCTTCCCGTATATGGCATCACTGAAGTCTTTATCGTAGGCACTCATGGCCTTCGCAATGGTGCCACTAGCCCCACCCGATCGAAAGAAATGACGTACGACTTCTTGGCCTGCGCCAATCTCTGCAAACGTTCCGTAGATATCCTTGTTGAGATTAATTCTCAACGCTTTCTGTGCAGGCGATAAAACAACGCGATCCAGTTCCAACATCCTAAAGTTTATTCAAAATTAACCACCTTTGACGAAATGTCTTAAGAAATATACAAAATCTTTCGCACTCACACCGTGCGCATAGCCTTCTCTAAAGCCTCCATAGCAACAAGGGTTGCAGGACACCTGTGAAGGTTTGCAGTGTACACTTCGGTCTGATCGAAAAAATCTCTGCGATACATGTGTGGGAAGGTTGCGCAATCTTGCGGACGCAATTCATACACGCCACACAATCCTTTTTCCATGTCGAAAAACTGACACGGTTGCGTAGTGTTTACAATATCTCCAGTGGCTTCATCAATGAACAGCCACTTATCGAAGAACTCCTGATACGTCATTCCTAAATGCGCAGCCAGTCGTTTCACCTCGGCCTTCTTCCAAGTCGGAGTCATTGTTCTGCAACAATTACCGCATGATGTGCAATCGATTTTACTCCACGCCTCTTTCTGGGCGGTAACAATAAATGGTTTGGCCGACTTCGGTTGATTCTTCGAAAGTTTTTTGAGAAATGCAGTTAGCACTTTCTTCTTGCGGTAGGCGCGCAATCTGTATTTGGTGGCGAAGGCTGATTCTGACATGGCGCCAAAAATAAGACAAAAAAAAAGAAGGCAAGCCCCTTATATCGCACCGCTACAACTTTCTACCTTTGCTGCCTTCCGGCCCTGGAGGATTTGAAAGGAGCTGGTCGTATAAGACTTGCCTTTGTGCAAATGTAAGGTGTGAATCGCTTCATTGCAAAATCATTCGTTACTTTTGCGAGAGAAAACAATCACATGTCGCAAGAAAACTTAATAAATCCACCGTCTAGAAAGGAAGTATTCCAAATTCTTTTTAAATACGGAATAGGCATTGCCCTAGGTGATTTGCTTTGCGATCAATTAACGATGTGGTTCCCTTCTCTGACCTTCGTTTTTGAATTAATTTCCGTGATCGTCATTGTCCTCGGCCTTACCCTTGGAATTAACAAATACAAAGAATTTTTTATTGGTTTCAACTACGGAAAGGCTCTGTGGTTTTGTCTTCGAACAGGAATGATAGTCGGACTGGTGAAAATGTTCTTCACGTTTATACAATTGAGCTACATTGACGATTCCATGCTTGTACTCATGATGGAAGAAATGAAAAAAGCTATAAATAACGCAGAGGGTATCTCGAGAGAGCAGGCAAATGAAATGCTTAATAGCGGTCTTCTTGAACTATTCGTCTCCCCTATTTTTGTTTCAATCATTGTTTGGGTCGGGACATTTTTTCAATATTTATTTATCGGTTTATTCATTTCCGTTTTTCACAGAAAAAGTAAAAATCCCTTTCAACAAGTCTAACCCATGAACTGCTCACTGGTTATCCCACTATTGAACGAAGCGGAATCGCTTCCTGAATTGCAACGTTGGATCAGCGATGTTATGCAGCGCGAGCAAATGTCTTACGAAGTCATTTTCGTTGACGATGGCTCTACAGACAATTCGTGGGAAGTCATTCAGCAGTTGAAGCAGACCTACCCTACTGTTCGTGGCGTTCGCTTTTCGCGCAACTACGGAAAATCTGCAGCGTTACACATGGGATTTCAAGCAGCACAAGGCAATGTGGTGTTCACACTGGATGCTGATCTTCAAGATTCTCCGGAAGAAATTCCTGCAATGGCAAGAATGATTTTGGACGAAGGATACGACGTTGTTAGCGGTTGGAAGAAGGAACGCTTCGATCCACTTTCGAAAACCATTCCAACGAAATTATTCAATTGGGCCACCCGCAGAATGACGGGTATTCACTTGAACGATTTTAATTGTGGTTTGAAGGGATATCGCAAAGACGTTGTAAAATGTGTGGAAGTCTATGGTGAAATGCATCGCTACATTCCGGTTTTAGCGAAACAACAAGGTTTCAAGAAGATTGGTGAAAAAGTGGTGAAGCATCAAGCCCGAAAATTCGGTTCAACGAAATTCGGAATGGAGCGCTTCATGAATGGATTTTTAGATCTCCTCACGATTTCATTTATGTCGAAATTCGGAAAGCGTCCGATGCATTTCTTCGGAACGTTGGGAACGTTGGTATTCATGATCGGATTCTTTTCTTTCGCATATATAGGCGGTACGAAATTGTATGCGCTTTACCTCGGAGAGACCGCGAAAAACATTGCAGACCAAAGCGCATTTTTCATTGCATTGACATGCATGATACTTGGAACACTTTTATTTTTAGCTGGATTTTTGGGCGAACTTATTTCTCGGAACAGCGCTACACGCAACGATTACAGCATTGCTGAAACGTTGAACTAACGACTTCCAAAAATTGCACTACCAATTCGAACGAGCGTGCTTCCTTCTTCAACAGCAATCTTCCAATCGCCACTCATGCCTGTGCTTATTTCATTGAAAGATTCACCGAAGTGTGACTTCAACATAGAGAAAATACGTTTGACTTCTTGAAACTCTTTGCGAATGAGTGACTGGTCTTCGGTGAAAGAAGCCATGCCCATTACACCTCGAAAATTTACATTTGAATACAGCTCTTTTTGCGAAGCAATTTGCAAAACTTCTTCTTCGGAGAATCCGAATTTACTTTCTTCGGTTGCAACATGAAGCTGCAACAAGATATCGATGTGCTTATTTAATTTCTTCGCTTGCTTGTCTATTTCTTTCAAGGTGGAAATGGAATTCACTCCGTGAATAAGCGCAACGAAAGGCGCAATGTATTTCACCTTATTCGATTGCAAATTCCCAATGAAATGCCATTGAATATCTATCGGAAGTTGCTCGTGTTTGTCTACCAACTCTTGAACATAGTTCTCGCCAAAGACGCGCTGACCGGCGTTATAGGCCAATTGCAAATCGCTCGTTGGTTTCGTTTTCGAAACAGCAACCAATTTCACATGCGATGGAAATTGTTCGGTGTAGAATTTAATCTGAGATTCAATGTTACTCATCGCATGGGGTAAATAACCAGGCCGCTTCTTAGCTTCGGAAGAATGTACGTGCTCTTGGGAGGCATGGTAGATCCTTCGTCTGAAATACGCATGAGTGTTTCGGTTGAAATCGGATGAAGTAAAAAAGCAAAATCTGCTTTGCCTTCGTTAACCAGTTGCGCAATTTCATTTGAAGGAACTAAACCGTCGGCATGTGAGATGCGCTTATCTGTTCGCTCGTCTTCAATTCCAAAAATAGGATGAAGAATATTCTTTGAAAGCCATTCGGCATCAATTACATTTTTTTCTTTTTCGAATTGAAAAGCATACCATTTGCCTGCTGCATACACCCCTATTTTCCCTTCAGCTAATTGCAACTCCTGTTCACTCACCTCTTGAAGACTTCCAATCTTTTTCAAATCTGAAAGAAAGACATTCAAATCGAATTCAACGACACACTTCACCAAACGGTGAAATCCCAAAATTTTCAATTGCGCTTGTGAAAGCACCAACGCCATGAAGTATTGATACACCTCATCACTATTTCCTTCCTCTAATTTGCGCTGCTTCAAGGCAACACTGCTCGCGCTTCTGTGGTGTCCGTCTGCGATGTATAATTCGCTCACACGCGACAGTTCAGTTTCTACTTCTTGAATTTCTTCTACATTGCTGATTTGCCAAACTGTGTGCTTTACTCTGTCTGTTGTTGTGAAGCAGTACCATGGATTTTCCGAACAAACTCGTTCCATTAAATTAGAACACGTTTCTTCTTTCGACATTAACAAAACAGGTTCTGCGTTTATGCCCGTTGTATCTAAATAATCGGTAAATCTTCCTTCACGCTGACTGATCGTATGCTCGTGAATTTTTATTTTCCCTTGCTCGTAGTCTTCCACCGAAACCGCACCCAGCAAGCCTTGAAAGGAATATTCAGGAGTTTCCTGACGGTAAATAAAAAACGAAGCGCTTTCTTCCCTCAAAAAAATTTTAGAACTCAAAAACTTCTCGTAATTCTTCCGCACCTCTTCGAAATACGCAATGCGTCTTCCACGATAATCGCCATCTACATCGGGATGAATGACATGCAAAAACGTGTAAGGATTGCCTTGAAGTTTTTCTACCAAATCTTCTTTTGAATAAGAGACATACGATCGCGAGGCAACCAAGTGCACCTTATCTGCTGCGGGTAACACAGCTTTGAATGGCTTGAACTTCATGCTTAGTTCGCGTCCATAATTCGTTTTACATTCTCTGCAATCTCAAGGCCTATGCGCTCTTGCGCTTCTGCTGTAGCAGCGCCAATGTGCGGAGTTGTAACAATTTTCGAATGCTTCAATAGCGCTGCATTCGGTTTTGGTTCGTTTTCAAAAACATCTAAACACGCGCCAGCAATGACGCCGTTGTCCAACGCCTCCATTAATTCACCCTCGTGAATAGTACCGCCGCGACTGGTGTTTACAACAACTGCATTTTTCTTCATAAGTGCGAATTCAGCTGCACCAATAACCGAACTTCCGTTCGGTTGCTTCGGAACGTGTAACGAAATGAAATCGCTTTCGCGAAGAACTTCTTCGAAAGAAGAAACATTCAATTTCACTTCAAACGGAGAACCGTTTATAGAAAGCGCAACTGTTTCTTCTTCCTTCGAACGATCGAAAAACAACACACGCATGCCGCAACCCAAGGCGTATTCAGCCAATGACATTCCAATCCGGCCTAAGCCGACAATGCCCAATGTTTTTCCCTTCACCTCTTTCCCTTTTCCGTAATTCTTCTTCAAAACTTCAAACGTTTCTTCTCCGTTTACTGGCATTGATCCACCCGCTTGATAAATAAATCGATTCGAAGCGAAGAGCATAGACATTACCAATTCCGCTACGCTCGCGCTGCTGCTGGCGGGGGTATTGAATACGTCCACTCCTTTTTCACGTGCATAAACTGCGTCTATGTTGTCGATTCCCACTCCACCGCGACCGATGAATTTCAAATTCGGACAAGCGTCGATTAATTCTTTTCTTGCAGTGGTTGCACTTCGAACCAATAGTCCGTCGATGTTTTCATTTTGAATGAAACCCGCAAGAGCATCTTGATTCACTTTTTCTGTAAGGACAGTGCATCCCATTACTTCCAAGGCCGCTTGACCTTTTGCATCTATTCCGTCGTTCGCTAAAATTTTCATCTTATCCGTTTTTACGTTCAAATTCTTTCATTACATCTACCAACACTTGCACGCTTTCCAATGGAAGTGCATTGTACATTGAAGCGCGATATCCGCCTACACTGCGGTGTCCAGCGATTCCGCTGATGCCCGCTTCTTTCCACATAGCATCGAAAGTAGCAGCGTGCTCTTCGTTGTTCAAACGGAAAGTTGGATTCATCCATGAGCGACTCTCCGGAACACTGTGTCCATGGAATAAACTGTTGCGATCCAATTCAGCATAAAATAATTCTTGCTTTGCACGGTTGTGAATTTCCATTCCTTTCAATCCACCGTTCTCTTTTATCCAACGAAGCATTAGCATGCTTGCGTAAACTGAAAACACCGGAGGCGTATTCGCCATACTGTCTTTCGAAATGTGTGAGGCCAAGTCTAAGTATGTCGGAAGTTTTCTTCCCGTCTTACCCAACATTTCTTTGTCGACAATGTACAAGGTTGCTCCGGCCGGACCCATGTTTTTCTGAGCACCTGCATAGATCAGCGAGAACTCATTTGCGTTGAATTCCTTCGAGAAAATATCTGAACTCATGTCGCAAACTAAAGGAACATTCACCTTAGGAGTGGACTGATACTGTGTGCCGAAAATAGTGTTGTTCGAAGTGAAGTGGAAATAATCATATCCTTCCAATGCTGGCAATTCCGGAATGTGATTGTGGTTTGAAGCTGAACTATCTGTTACCACATCTATGTCTCCAACCAACTTCGCTTCTTTAATGGCACCGCTAGCCCAAACACCTGTGTTTGCGTAAGCTGCCTTTCCGCCTTCCTTCAAAATATTTAAAGGAACCATATAGAAACCGAGTGTCGCTCCACCTTGAAGGAACAACACCTCGTAACGATCATCGAGATTCAAAATATCTTTCACCAATTGGCGCGCTTCGTCCATAACACGTTCAAAGTTTTTGCTTCTGTGTGAAATTTCAATCAACGACAATCCCATACCGTCGAATTCACGAATAGCGTCTGCCGAACCCTCAATAACCGAAGAAGGTAAAATGCAAGGACCTGCGCTAAAATTGTGTACTTTTTTCATGGTTCAAATGTAATCTTTATATGTTTCTTACTGATTTTGTAATTGTGAAATTTTCTGACGAATAGCCTCTTTGTTTCTTTCCAGAATAACTAACTCTAGAAGTCCGTTGATAGCGGATAAATCATAGACGTGACCGAGAGCCGCGATAATGCAGTCCATCCGATTCTCTTCTAGCTCTATGGTAGATATAATTTTGACAATGTCTTTCACTTGAAAGCAATCGGCGTCCAATTGCATGCGTGCTATCATCTTCCGCTCGGTATCGAATGACTTTGATTGAAGGGCGTTAACGAGCGAGTCTACCGTTGATGATGAGGCAGGTGATTCACATCCTTTTTTCCCGACATAAACGGAATCTTTCGAAGCAACAGGTATTGCATTGTTGTTCCAAAATTGAAAAGCCTTCGCTTGCAGTTTCAATTCTCCTGAAGGAACCAACTCGAGTTTGCTATTCAACACAGAAACAGAGAAACTGTGTGAAAAAAGATTTTTCGCGTTGAGAAGAAAAATAGATTCTTGTGCCTCTACCACAACCTTAACGTTATGTTTTCCAACATTCACTTTCGAAACTTGGATGGAAGAAACAGGAACTGTGTTGCACTGCACATCATCTACAAACAATATAAAAGACAAACTGTCTGGAGCATTTACTACTAACTTGGACTGCGCTCCAACATTGAAGGCTTGGAACAAAAAAAATGCAACTAAAACCACACCTCTACTCTTCATCGAACGCCTTATAAATTCTATTTAAAAACGGAAACTTCCGAAATCTTTCGGGCACAATAAACAACGGATTAACGCTTCTTTCACCCAGCCATTGAGGGCGAATGTACACCAATAAACATCCGCCAACAAACACGCAAATAACAGCAAAAAACAACAACCAAATTCCGTCAATGTGCGAACGCACCGCCATGTATTTCGCAAGATATGCCGCAAGCAACGTCATAGCACCAATGCGCGATCCAGGGACCAAAGCGCCAAGTTGCTCTTTCACCGAAATACCAGAGATTCTGTGCGCAAAACCAATCATCATGAGGTAATGAATTCCCGTCGTTACAGCTATGGAAATCGCAACAGCTTCCACCGAAAAACGCGCAGCGACCATGACGCCAACAATCATGAGCACCAAGTAAATCCCTTTGATCCAACTTCCTTTGTAAACCTCTCCTTTCGCGCGCAGCAACGAATCAATGGGACGAGTAAGTGTTCTAAAAATAACGGCCACAAACAACCATTGCAAGAGATGAGCTGCACCCATGTAGTTGCTTCCCAAATAAATTCGAAGAATGTCTTCGCTAAAAACAAAAACGAAGCAAGCTATTGGGAAAATTAAAATGCTCAACACATTTGTCGCGGCAAGCACCACGCGTTTCAATCGTTCCGCCTCTTCTTGCAACTTTGACATGCCGCTGAACAGCACGCTGTCGCTCAGTTTCGCCATAATGGTAATTGGAAGTGACGCTACGTAGGCACCTCTTTCATACATACCCGCTTGATTTAACGAAACCGTATTTGGAAAAAGAGTGGTTCCCTTCGAGAAGAGCGGAAGAACGGCAACGTCTACTTTCGTCGCGGCGTAATTCAACGCATTGAACAGCGAACTTCCGGCACCGTAATTCAGTAGTTGCATCGTCGCTTTTTTATTCCATTTGAATTGAACGCGCGTCGGCTGAAGAATCCAACAAGCTAAAGTCATAAGTGCATTCTGCGCGAACAACGCCCAAACGTATGCCCAAATCTCGTAACCACCGTAGGCCAGCCAAAGTCCAACAACTAAATTTCCTCCGACAATACTCAGCATACTGGCAGTGAAGAACGACTTGAACTTCATGTTCTTCATCATGAGATTTCGCGGAACCACGCTTAAAGCCGAGATCGTAAAACTCGAACAAACAACAGGAATAATCTCCTTCAACGTGTCAATTCCGTAGGCTCTGGCAATCATGGGAGAAGCCGCAACAAAGGACAAGGTGAAGATTATTCCCAATCCCAAGGATGTCGTGAAGGCCGAATTGATGTGCGATTGCTCAATGTCTTTTCGTTGGATTAACGCAGGACCAAGACCTATCTGCGAGAAGATTTCAGCGAATCCCATGAGACTTAAAACAATGCCCATAACCGCGAAATTCTCAGGTGCAATAAGTCGCGCAAGCAATGCGGTGTAGCCCAGCTGAATAAGTATTTGCAACACCACCGTAGCGGAATTCCATGAGAAACTAGAAACGAACTGTTTGCCTTCGGATGCCAATGGTTTGAAATTAATGTTCTACAAAGGTCGAAAATCGGCCGTTAAATAAATTCTTCATAAAAAGAAAAGACGAACACCTTACTTTTGATAGCTCAATTGAATGTTATGTTGAAAAAGCTCAAGACCTTTATTTCCGTTTTCGCATTGGTGCTTATTTGCGCATTTGCCTCTACCCTCGAATCGTGCAAAAGCTGCAATACCGAGAAGGACCTGGGAATTGAAGAAACTTCGGATACGACGCTTCGTGCCATTAACGCAAAGATTACAGCAGAACCCAACAACTTTGCGCATTACTTAGAAAGAGCCCGCCACTATTCTGGATTGAAAAAATATGCTGAAGCCAATGCTGACATTGTTCGCGCGAAGGCCATTGATTCAACCAAAGCAGATATCTACTTCACGGCTGGACAAATTCACTTCGATCAGCAGCGCGTGGTTGAGGCGTATAAAGATTATCAAAAGTGTATTGAAAAAGATCCTCAACATAAAGAAGGTTTACTTGAGAAAGCTGCCATGGATATTGCTTTGAACAACTACGAATTGGCGCTACAGCAAATCAACAATGTGCTTCGTCAAGATGAGCGCGTGGCCTATGCTTACTATTTAAAAGGTCGTCTTTACCGTCAGGTTCGCGACACTACTCTGGCATTAAGCTCTTATCAGACAGCCATTGAGGTTGACCCGAGTTATTACGACGCTTACGTAGAAGCGGGATTGGTGTGTGCGAGTTATGGAAACCCTTTGGCAAAGGAGTATTACAATTCAGCCATTGACCTTCACCCGAACTTCGTTGAGCCGTATTACAACAAAGCTATTTTCCTTCAGGAAACTGGGGTGAAAAATCCGAATAACTATCAAGAAGCCCTTCAGTGCTACGACAAGATTATTGGCATTGATGCGAATTTCTCAGCGGCTTATTTCAACAAAGGATTTGTGAATTTGGTTTATTTGAAAGACTATCAGAAAGGAATTGAAGCCTTCAATTTAGCATTGGAGAAAAACCCTGGATATTATCAAGCCGCATACAACAGAGCGCTTTGCCACGAAGGAAAAGGAGATAAAACCAATGCTGAAGCCGATTTGAATCTAGCTTTGAAAATTAAGCCCGACTACACGGAAGCAGCTGTAGAATTGGGAAAACTTCGCGGCGACAATTAATTCGGTTTTACAACCGGATGAATGATTAGCTCTTGCTCGTGTTCACTTCCTGGTAGAATTTCAAACGTAAACACCACAAACATTTTCTTCAAGTACGTCATCTTTGGCGCGTCGTTCGGATGCAGCACCAACTGCAGTCCCAATTGAATGAATCCCATCTCGGTTCTGTTGGCTGGGACTTCCAAAACTAAATCGACCTTTCCATCGGTTAACACCTCAGCCGATGCGGTTATTCCCGAGTTCTCGTCGGTGAATACACCATTCTCTTCAGTGTTCAACAAGAAATATCCGGGCGCATCGATGCTCAATTTCAAAGTGGTCTTTCCAGGTTCAACAGTAATGGGCTCTATCGCAACCGCTTCGCCGGCATTGGGAGATTCGCCTGAGTAGAGGGCCTCTTGGCTCACGACAGGATAAAAACTCTTCACTTCGTTCGATACCATTCGCCATTTGCGAAGCACACCGTAACCGCCTTCACACACAAAAATTTCACTTCCAATTTTATTCAAAGCCATGGGGCGAGTGAATTGCGCGGTATCTGCTGCGCCGTCTTTCAATCCGAGCATTCCACTTCCCGCAACATTCTTCACATTACCCAACCAAGAAATTTTATGGTTGAAGGGCTCACTGATTACAAGATCGTTGTTGTAGAAAGTGAATCCACCCGCGCGATTAACAGGAGCTTCAGGTGCATAGGCCACTTGTTCCTTTTTCTTTTTGAATTTCGAAATCGTCCCGTTGCTTTTCAGCATGTAAAATTCTTTGTTGAAGAATTGAAGGGAAAGGGCACTTAGCGCATTGCCTTGCGCGTCTTTATTTTCGCTTCTCCAAATTAATTTCGAAGACTGGTCGGAAGTGTTCAATTCCCACACACTGCAGTCGTTTCCGGCAAGGACATAGATTTTATTTTTCACAATGAACACATCCGTTGGATAAGGAATAGCGCCTTTCCAAGTTGTTGCCTTTTCGAAATTCTCTATGTTCGGTTGTTTTCCATTTCCAAGAATGGTAAGCAACACGTGTTGGTCGTTGTCGTAAATGCGCACAGCGTGATTGAGCGGATCGGCAATGTAGAGCAACTGTTCAGCGAAGCTGAACGTTAAGCCCATAGGCTTTTTCATTTGAGCAACAGAGATATCTCCATCTGCATATCCTCGCACTCCGCCAATTCTTTTTTGAATTAATCCGTCCTCGCTTATGGTGCTCACTCGGAAAAGCGCAGGCTCTGAAACCGCGAGTTCTCCGGAGAAGTAGCACAAGTCGTTTGGAAGTTCAATCAAGGGGTTCGCCCAATATTTAGGTTCTGGCGTAATGGTCGGCTGCCACAAGGAGTAGCTGTTTGCACCTGCCTTCACCCATTGGGCAAGTGATGCGCTAATGGTCTCGCGATTGCGCATGCCTTGAATACCCATAACGGATTCCTTCATATTTTTATCGAAGACCAAAATTTGAGGAAGTTTGGCTCCTTCAATCAGAGGGATATCGCCCCAATTCGGAACAATCCCAATCGGATGACTGATTCCATTTTGTTGAATGAAGTCGAAGATTTCTTGTCGGCTGTAAGCTGGATCTCTCGCAGGAATGAGCGTTATGAGTTGTACTTGAGGAACTGCAAGAAATTCTTCCTGCAGATCTACCATGGCTCCAACACCTGTAATTTCTTCGGGTTGAAGACATCCGAGCACCACCAACTTATCCTTCAGCAGATCTGTGTTGAATTGGTAATCTGTGTTGAACCAGACTGTTCCAATTGGAAAAGTAAAAGCCCTGGCGGAATGAGCAGACAGCACCAAAACGAAAATGAACGAGCGCAAGAAAATGTTCTTCATACCAACAAAGAAAAGAAATTTCGAAAAGAAAGAAGTATTTCGCATGAAAAAGAAAATTATTCCAACTTCTTTTCGAAATTCGCTAAACTGAAAATTACCCAATGGAAAAGAAACCGAACAATTTTTTTAAAACAACCTTCCAATTAATGATCACGTGCCTAGCTCTTCTGTTAGGAGATTATTTACTTGACGGGTTTTCTGTGGACTCTTCCCTTACAGTGATTATTAGTTCAATAGTCATAACGCTTTTAAACAAGTTTGTTAAACCGATTCTAATCCTCCTAACTATACCTGCAACGCTCTTCACCCTGGGACTGTTTCTTTTGGTCATTAATGCCGCTATTCTAATTATGGCTGGAGAGATTGTTGACGGATTTAAGATTGATGGTTTTTGGCCTGCACTGTGGTTGTCCATTGTAATCTCTATTACACATCTGATTCTTGGAGGAAAGGCGAAAGTTCAGAGAACTGATGTTCGCTAGCGAACGAATGCTGCGTAGCAGCGAATGTCGATGACTAATGTTCACTAGTGAACGAATGCCCGAAGGGCGAATGCCCAGTGGGCGATTGCTAAGTTGCAGCGAATGTCGGTGACTAATGTCTGCGACGAGATGAAAAGAACACATTACATTTACCCTATGCAAAAATTGTATGCCGGTCTCATGTTTGTGGTTTTGGTTTCATGTGCGCTTTTTTCATGCACATGGGAGAGCATGCAAGGCGATGTGACTGCTGAACCTACGACCTATTTTCCTTTGAGTTATTATCCTGTTTATCCGGGAAGTTGGTGGTTGTATGAAGTGAATGACACCACCACGGAGCAAGTTGAAGTGAGTGCAACGTATTTACCACATAGGTATGTAAACACGCCAGCAGATCTTTCAGGCGTTCAGACCTATTCAGACACGGCTTATGTTCCTTTTTTGAATGGACAACCGATTTACGGATACAACAAAATCAATTGGGTGAGCCCTCCCTTTGGCAATTACTATGTGCAATGGCCAATACTTTCAGAGCAAGTGGGATTTGAATTCGAACGCGACTGGACAGACAAGCGCTTCGGAGATTTCTCTGAAAAAGTGAAAGTGACCAACAAGTTTTTTAATGGAACAGATTCAATCATCACCTTGGAAGGACATTGGGTATATGGTCCTAATGTTTCAAGGAAGAGCTATCAATCTTTTGGCAAGAATATTGGCTTACTGAGTTCGTATATCGTTGACACCCTAACCGTAGATACGGTTTACAAAAAGGTGTTACTCGATTATCATATCAATCTTTAACCACAACTCAAACGAATTGAACATTCACAACATGAAAACAAAACTAACCATTGCCCTCCTATTCCTCTCAACTCTTGCAATAGGGCAGCCTTTAACCAAACAAAATCCCAAAGAATTCATTCCAACTGGCTATGTCCTGTTCAGCTCGGTTGATGGTGACTTGGATGGTGACGGGGTTCCTGATAAAGTTCTGATGGTTAAAGCTACAGACAAAGCTGGTTTTGAGATGAACGAATTCGGGGAACGTGTTGATCGAAACAGAAGAGGTATAATAGTTCTCTTTAAGAAAAACAATATGTACGAGCTTGCTTTGAAAAACATCAATTGCTTCGCCTCGGAAAATGAAGACGGCGGCGTGTATTACGCTCCTGAACTTTCGCTTGAAATTAACAAGGGAAATCTCTATGTTAACTATGCACATGGCCGATACGGTTATTGGAAATACACCTTCCGATACAGAAACTCCGATTTCTACTTAATTGGTTATGACTCGAGTGAAGGCGGCGAAGTTGTTGAAAAAGAAACCAGCATTAACTTCCTTTCAAAGAAGAAACAAGAAAAGGTGAACACCAATGAAAGTGCGGAAGGCGGAGATGAGGAGTTCAGAGAGACCTGGACCAACATAACAGTTACCAAATTACTCAAGCTTCGCGACATCAAAGATTTTGAAAATTTCGAGGAAGTGGATATGTTGAAGTATTAGATTGAATCGACTTCACAAAAGTCAAATAAAACATTTATTTAACAGCGTTTCGGAAAATTTCGTCCTTCTTTGCAAGCGGAAAAATCTAGTTCCCGATTATGCTGAAGAAAGTCAAGATATCAGTCTTAATGGCTGTGTACAACACGGAGTTCGCTTTTATTAAAAGAGCGATTGATTCTGTGTTGAATCAAGACTTTCAGGATTTCGAGTTGATTATTATCGACGACGGCGGAACGAACGACAGTCGCGCGCAAATGCTGCAATATGCAGAGCAACACGAAGACAAAATCATTTACGTCCGTCACAGCAACCGAGGTCAATCGAAATCGATTGACCGTGGGGTCTTGAATAGTATTGGCGAATTCATTACGATCTTAGATAGCGACGATGAGTATAAGCCTCATCATCTGAGTTCTTGTTTGGAGAAAATAGAGTCGCTTGATTTGATTGCATCTTTCACCGAGACTATGGTGAACCATTCGGATGACTACTTCGTTCCAGACAAAGATGATCATACCCAGTTGGTACATTTAGACGATTGCATTTTATTTGGAACGCTATTCGGCCGACGCGAAGTGTTTACTGCGATTTGTTTGAAAAGTGGGTATGCGGCGGACGCTGATTTTTTCGAGCAAGCAGAAGCGAAATTTCGTGTTGAAAAAGTAGATCTTCGATCATACATCTATTATCGAAATATGCCTAACAGTATTAGCGCGACAGTCAAAAAAAATAACGCTCCGCTTTCTAATTCATGACAACGTTGTTCAATTACACCGCGAGGTCTGAGAACATTATTTTGGCTTGTCACATTGCCGGGGTGTACGATGTGAATCGCAGCACCACACTCGAACACGACGATTACGCCTTGGTTCAAGCATGGGCAGAGAGTATTCAAGCGTTGGGGTTACAAGGTGTTCTATTTCACAACAATTTTTCTGAGGAAACGTGTGAAAAATATTCGAACGAAAACATCTCCTTCATTAAAATTGAATACAATCAAAAGTGGAATCCGAATGTCTTTCGCTATTTCATTTACCGCGACTTTTTATTGAATTTCGCTTCAACAATAAAATCGGTTTTCGTAACCGATGTTTCAGATGTTGTAGTGGTGAAGAATCCGTTCGAGGCTTTTCTCTTTCAAGAAAATCGCGATACACTCTTCTGCGGCGACGAACCGAAAACGTTGGACAACGAATGGATGAATGATCATTCAACTCATTTCAGAAATCAGATTACTGGCTTTGCGGAATACGAACAAACATTCGCACAATCGACCTTGCTGAACTGCGGAATCATTGGCGCGTCGACAATCGTCATGTTGAATTTCCTTGAAAAGATTTGCTTCATTCACGAGCGTTTCAACATAAATAATGAAACCGCCTACACCGGCGACATGGGTGCTTTCAATTACATCGCTCGCACCCACTTCAATGAACGACTTATTCATGGTGCTCCTGTTAATAGTATCTTTAAGGGATATGAAGCAGCGCGGATGGATTGTTGGTTTCGACATAAGTGATTGAAAATCGAAGATTTTATTCCTACTGCGTAATTGGAACTTCGTTATTCCTACTTCGTAATTGGAAAATCAGAGATTTTATTCCCAATAGTTAATGGGGAATCCTTCGGATCTAAAAAGCAATGAACATTACGAAGTAGTAATTATGATCCTGATAGCTATCGGGAGGCGATACGCAGTAGGAATAACGTAATTCCCATCTTCCCCTCTCTTCCCCTCTCTTGCCCTCTCTTGCCCTCTCTTAACTTTTCTTTGAAGGCATTCATCGAAGACATTTCCTCCTTACCTTTGATAGTATCAAATGATAGTATCACGAGATGAACCCTCCTTATCAAATAACTCCAGTCATTTTAAAATTGATTGTTTCGATTTCAGAGAAATTGGGACAAATCAATGCGAAATTTTTGGACAAGCCTTCTCCGAAACTTCGAAAGGAAAACCGCATTAAAACCATACATTCATCCCTCAGCATTGAGGGGAATACACTCACAGAAGAGCAAATCACCGCTCTACTAGAAAATAAGCGAATCATTGGTCCAAAGCAAGAGGTGAATGAAGTTCTAAATGCCATCAAAGCATATAACCATCTCCATAAATTCGACCCCCATTCATCCAAATCATTTCTCAAGGCGCATGAGATTCTTATGAAAGGATTAGTGACTGAAAATGGAAAATACCGAAAAAAAGGCGTCGGCATCATGGCCGGTGATCGGTTAGCTCACTTAGCTCCTCCCGCCGAAAATGTGCCTCATCTCATGAATGATCTTTTCCTCTATCTCAAAACCTCTAAGGAAATCACGCTCATAAAAAGTTGCGTTTTTCATTATGAAATGGAATTCATTCATCCCTTCATAGACGGCAATGGAAGAATGGGAAGAATGTGGCAAACCTTGATCTTGATGAGAGATTATCCGGTGTTTGAATTTATCCCTTTTGAGAATTTAATCCATAAGTCTCAACGTAAATATTACCTGGCTCTTTCACAAAGCGACAAGTCCGGAAATTCGACTCCCTTTATTGAATACATGTTACAAGTGATCGACGATTCGCTGAATACGACGCTCGATGTGAAAAGTCACATCTTAAATATAGAAGATCGACTGACCTATTTTTCTCAACTCAATCAAACCGAATTCACCAGAAAAGATTACATGAATGTCTTCAAAGAAATCTCGTCTGCTACCGCAAGTCGGGATTTAAAAATGGGCGTTGAACTTAGGTTATTCAAAAAACAAGGCGATAAAACAAAGACCATTTATGGGATTTTTAAAAAGCCATAACATTCCAAGGCATTACCCTCGTCGAAGACATTCGTTACAAAGTAACATTCGCCCGAAGGGCATTCGTCGCAGACATAAGGGGTATGGAAGAATTGTTTTGAATAATTAATTTTCCTATTTTCATTTTAATTACCTTTCGCTAACCGCAACAAACCTGCGCCTATCGCGCTACAATGACATGTATTGGGTAGGTTTGTAGCGCGTATAAGTAAGTTGGGTGCAAGTATAACACGAAACCGCAGAAAATGACATTTAGATACGCAAGACATACAACTGACTTAAATAAAATTGAAAGATTTTATACTGAAGTCGTTGGACTTGAAAAATTTGGCGGTTTTGAAAAACATAATAATTATGACGGACTTTTCTTAGGTTACAATAATTCAAATTGGCATTTAGAATTTATAACATCTATTGAACAGCCAAAAAGCAAGTTTGACGAAGACGATATTCTTGTCTTTTATGTAAACTCTGAAGTTGAATTTAAGCGAGTAAAAAACGTAATTAACAAAAAAAATATAAATCTTGAAATTCCAAAAAATCCATATTGGGCGGAAAACGGAATTATGATTTCTGACCCTGACAATTTTAAAATAATTTTTTCTGTAAGACATCAAAACTTTAGTTCGACTGACAATTTAACAACATTAGTTACAGAGAAAGGAATTAAAAACTGGAGCGAATTAATTGACTTTACGCAAAAGTTACCATATGGAAGAAATGAAAATCGAGAAGACTTTTCACTTGTTATTAAAGAAAATAAAGGGACTTG
>JBIKZA010000081.1:0-7335 GCA_044354975.1 Flavobacteriales bacterium | reverse complement strand
TCCAACATGCAATAGAACTTGAGCTCCCTGTTATTTCCATTGAAAGAAACAAAAAGTACTTCGACTTTACACGTGCTCGCCTGGTGGCGAAGCAATTCGAAAAAGATGAAATTGACATCGTTCATTTCAGAGATAATCGCGACTTAGATTTTTTAGGTTGGGCGAAGTTTTTTTCATCCCGAAAAATAAAATTGATTTATCACCAAGCCATGCAGTTGGGCGTTTCGAAAAAAGATTTTTTACACACGCTTCGATTTAAAAGAGTTGATGCCTGGGTCTCTACGTTGAATTACATGCACCAACAAGTGCTCACGCACACACGCTTTCCCGCAGAGATGCTTCATGTTATTCCGCTGGGAACCGCTATAGAAGCGGATTGCATATTATCGAAGGAAGAAGCGCGCGCCGCATTAAATCTTCCCATCGAAAAATTCATTGTGGGTGTAGTTGGAAGATTGGATGAAAAGAAAGGTCAGCTTGACGTGATTCGTGCCATTTCTTCGGTGAAGGAAAGTAACAAAAATTTGCTTGTTGTTTTCATCGGAGATAAAACAAAAAATGAAGCCGACGAATACGTTCAGAAATTGAACGAAGTAATCTTACAAGAACAACTTCAAGAATTCGTTTCCTTCCTTCCCCATCAATCGAACATGCAGCAATTGTATGGTGCATTTGATTTGGTTATTGTTCCCAGTTGGGAAGAAACCTTTGGCACAGTGACCATAGAAGCTATGGCTAGTGGGGTTCCGATAATTGGAAGCAACACCGCCGGAACGGCAGAAATTTTAGAAAACGAGCAATTCCTTTTCCATGCAAATGACCCTTCAAGTTTGGGTTCAACATGGTTGGAAGTCATGAATAACGACGCGGTGCGCGCAGATTGGGCGATTCAACTTCAACATAAATTTCAAGAAAAATATTCCATGAAGGCCAGCATGTTGGCATGGAAAGAATTAATACAGCAGATTCAATGATTAGTTACAAACCTTCCGATTGGCTTAATTTTTTATTCAGCTTTCATAAATCAGACACGTTCCGTCAGCTTGGAATTCTTATGATAGCCTTGGGACTTTACGCCTATGGTGTTCGCTATGTTGAAAAGGAATATTTTCACATTGACGTGAACAGCGAAATCTCAAAGCTCACCATTTTGCATACGATTTTAGGTACTGTAATGAGTTTGCTTTTGGTCTTTAGAACCAACACAGCCTACGATCGTTGGTGGGAAGGAAGGAAGTTATGGGGAAGCCTGACGAACAGCAGTCGGAATTTAGCTTCGAAGATGAATGCTATACTTCATTTTTCGGATCACGAGAATCGCAATTTCTATCGCAAAAGCATTCCCTTATTCGCAATAACCTTGTCGCACCATTTACTTCTGGAAAAAACGCGAACTGAGCTCGATCAAGATTTTACAGATGAATTCGAGATGCCAGCAGATGTCCAGCATAAACCGAATTATTTGGCATCTATTATTCACCACAGGACCTATAAACTTCGAAAAGAAGAAAAAATCACTGAAAGCGAGCTACTCTCAATCAATTCTGAAATCTCAAATTTTCTTGAAGTTGTTGGAGCCTGTGAGCGTATTAAGAACACGCCTATCCCCTATTCCTACAGCTCATTCTTAAGAAAATTCATCTTGTTCTACATTATTACACTTCCTTGGGTATTCAGCTCCACGCTTGGAAACTATGTCATTCCGTTTTCCATTTTCATTTTTTATGTCTTGGGAAGTTTGGAACTTATTGCTGAAGAAATTGAAGATCCGTTTGGTGGTGATGAAAACGACGTTCCCATTGAAAAAATCTCTCAAAACATCAAGCGCAATGTTTCCGAGATTGTCCGTTAATTTTTTTTTGAAAATATACCAATTGCGTTGTATCCTTGCATCGCTGAAAGCAATTCGCTTTCGCATTCCCATCATTACATTTTGAATTTCATTTCCCCTACATGTACGATATTTTAACATTAAACGCCATGAAAGTGGCAGAGCTTAAATCTGTTGCTGAAAATTTAGGTATTTCAAATGCCGAAAAATTAAAGAAGCAAGATCTCGTTTTAACTATTATGGACCGTCAGACTTTATCTGCGGCGCCAGTTGAGGCTCCTGCTCCGACAGTTGTTGAAGTTAAGGAAACAGATTCTTCTATTCAGAATTCGGACTCTACTGATCGCCAGAAAAAAACGCGCGAGAGAAAACCATATAAGGCTGCCGAAAAGGAAGAAGTTCCTGCCAAGGAAGAAGTATCGAATGATATTCCAACCGAACAAAACGAAGAGCCGGCGCCAGAGGTAACTCCTGTCCAAGAGACGAAGCCTGAGATTCCATTTTTGGTTTTGGCGAAGAAAGACGGACAGCCGCGTCCCCAGCATCCGAATCAGAAAAACCAAAGACCTGAGCAAAGAGACCGTCCAGAAAGACCGAACAAACCTGAGCAACAGGAAGGACAAGCTGAACGTGATCAAAACATTGTTCGTCCAGACCGCCAGCGCCGAGGAATGCCAGACGAGCACGGGTACAATTTCGATGGATTGGTTATGGCGGAAGGTGTGTTGGAAGTGATGCCTGACGGATTCGGATTTATGCGTTCATCGGATTTCAATTATTTGAATTCTCCGGATGACGTTTACGTTTCTCAGCAGCAAATTAAAACATACGGATTGTTACCTGGAGATACCATTCGCGGGGCTATTCGTCCGCCAAGAGAAGGTGAAAAATATTTCCCTTTGATTCGTATCGACAACATTAACGGACGCGATCCGGCTTGGGTTCGTGATCGTATTCCGTTTAAATTCTTAACGCCTTTATTCCCACAAGAGCGTTTCCATTTGGCTGACAACAACAACAATGTGAGCATGCGAATCATGGATTTGTTCGCTCCTATTGGAAAAGGACAGCGTGGAATGATTGTTTCGCAACCGAAGACAGGTAAGACTACTTTGTTGAAAGACGTGGCGAATGCGATTGCCATGAATCATCCTGAGACTTACTTGATTGTATTGCTCATCGATGAACGTCCGGAAGAGGTAACAGACATGAAGCGCAGTGTGAAAGGAGAAGTAATTGCTTCTACTTTCGATGAGCCAGCAGAACGTCACGTAAAGATTGCCAACATTGTTTTGGAAAAAGCCAAGCGTTTGGTTGAATGTGGACACGACGTTTGTATTCTATTGGATTCTATTACACGTCTAGCACGTGCATACAATACTGTTGCGCCTTCAAGCGGAAAGGTATTGTCGGGTGGTGTTGAAGCGAATGCCTTGGAAAAACCAAAGCGTTTCTTCGGAGCTGCGCGTAAAATTGAAAACGGCGGATCTCTTTCCATCATTGCAACGGCATTGGTAGATACTGGAAGTAAAATGGACGAGGTAATCTTCGAAGAGTTCAAAGGAACGGGTAACATGGAATTGCAATTGGATCGTAAGATTAGCAATAGACGTATTTTCCCTGCCATTGATATTCTTTCTTCAGGAACGCGCCGTGAAGATTTGTTGCAAGACAAGGATACCCTTCAACGTATGTGGGTATTGCGCAGACACCTTGCAGATATGAATCCGGTTGAAGCCATGGAATTCGTGAAAGACCGCATTGAGCGCACGAAATCAAATGAGGAGTTTTTAGTAACGATGAATTCGTAATGAACACTTGGCGCATTTGGGCCTACGCCCTTTCCTTAGCAGCTACCTGGTTGGGATTGCGCTTTTCACTTGGGCATTACTTTGACTACAGTTATGCTGACGCGCAGCCCAAGGGCGTGCTCTTGAATCTTATTTTTCTTTTGTCTTTAATCTTGTTAACGCTCTATTCAACTTATAACAAAGAACCGCAAGTACGCAGTTATTTCGACGATTTCAAATTGTCTCTACGCGCTGGTGTGGCCTATTCTGTAGCTATTGGATTGGCTATTGGAATCTATTACTCAACAGCTGATGACATGAGTATTAAGCGTGCTTCAGACTATGCTCAATTAGAAGAGGCCTTGAATACTCCTGAAAAAGTGGCAGCAATAACTTCGTCTAACGAGCCGTTGAAAGACCTAACTAAAGAGGAAATACAACAAAGCTATATTGAACGCGTTAACACCATGACATCATCGAAAACGGTAGTGGCAGCTGGCATTTCAGGAATGATGTTGAGCTCACTTATCTTTTCACTTATTGTGCCTTGGATTTTTAGAACCGTTATGTTGAAAGAACTACAATGAAAAAATTAGTTGCAGCATTTTTATTTTCCTTTATTGCATTAACGTCATTTGCACAGCGTGATCGCGCAGCAATGAACCTGGCCAAGTTCGATTATAGAAAGTATCATTTCGGATTTGCGTTAAGCGGCAATCAGAGTTCATTTTTTATTAATTACAAACCTGATTTTTCGTTTCAAGATTCGTTGTTAAGCATAACGAATGTTCCGCAAGCTGGATTCAATCTGCACATTTTAGCTTCTTACAATCCGCTTCCGAATGTGAATGTGCGTTTTTTACCCGGATTGTCTTTTCAAGATCGATCGTTGCAATATCAGTTTTTGAAGCCGAATAATAAAATCGACCTACAAACTAAGCCCATCTCAAGTGTGTGGTTAGAATTTCCCGTATTGGTAAAATTCAGAACAAACAGAACGGGCAACTTCGCCGCATATGCCCTAGTTGGAGGAAAGTATGCTCGCGATATGCAGTCCCAAAAAGATGTAAGTAACAATCAGTCGAGTGAAATTGTAGTTAAGTTGAAAACCAATGACTATTGCATTGAGGCCGGAGGTGGATTCGATTTCTTCCTTCCGTTTTTCAAATTTGCAGTCGAGTTTAAAACGAGCATTGGTATTCCCGATTTGTTGATTCAAGAAGACACGAGATATGCCCTTCCCATTGACAAATTGCGCTCTCGTGCATTTGTGGTGTCCATTACTTTCGAAGGGTAATTAATCAGTGAAACTTTTTTTCAAATATCTGCGCAAGAACTGGATTTTTTCTGCCCTATTCATTTATGAAACCGTTGCGGTAATTCTAAGTGCTCTAAGCATCTGTGATATAGGAATTCCCTGTTTATTCACTACTATTTTTGGTATTCATTGCTGGGGCTGCGGAATGACACACGCCGCTATTGCTTTGTTGAAATTTCAGTTTGCAGAGGCCTGGAATAAAAATCCACTCGTGGTGGTGGTCATTCCCCTAATCACCTTCGCCGTGATTCAAGATTTTTTAAAATTCAAAAGACGGATTAGTCAATCCACTCAGCAATAAAGATATTCGTGTCGCGGGTTCTTCCGTTGTGACGGTTGCTGCAGAACACCAAGTATTTTCCATTCGGTGAAAACATTGGGAACGAATCGAATTCGCTATCGTACGTCACCTGCTCCAATCCGCTTCCATCTATATTCACTAAGAATAAATTGAAAGGAAATCCGCGCGTACTGTTGTGATTGCTGCAAAACAATATCTTGTCTCCTTTCGGAGAAAACGTTGGAGACCAGTTTGCATTTCCCAAAGATGTGACTTGGTGCGCATCTGAGCCATCTGCATTCGCAACAAAAATCTCAAGGTTTGAAGGCTCAACCATGTCTTCCTTCAACAAAGATTTATAGGCATCTATTTCCTCCTTGTTCTTCGGGCGAGAAGCGCGCCAAACGATTTTCTTTCCATCTGGAGAAAAACAGGCTCCACCGTCGTAGCCCAAGTCGAACGTGATTTGCTTCACATCACTTCCATCTAAATTCATGGTATACAAATCCAGATCGCCGTTACGAAGTGAAGTAAAAACAATTCGATCTCCCCTAGGACTGATTGTCGATTCAGCATCGTAACGCGGCGAATCAGTTAACTGCTTCATTTCCTTTCCTTGAATATCTGCGGTGTATATATCGTAGGTTGAATACAACGGCCAAACATATTTTCCGTTGTTTGGAAGTGCCGGTGGACAAGCCTCTCCGCCTTTGTGCGTTGAAGCATAAAGGAACGACTTTCCGTCGGGCATGAACCAAGAACAAGTGGTTCTTCCCAATCCGGTTGAAACCAACTGACGCTTGGAGCTGTCTGCTTTGGTTTCCACATTCAATAAAAAAATCTGATCGCAACTCATACCCCATTTCGCATTGTTGCTTTGAAAAATCAACTGCTTCCCATCGGGACTCCAATAAGCTTCAGCGTTGTCTCCTCCGTATGTAACTTGATGAATATTCTTAAAGTGCTTTTCTTTCTCATAAGTCATCGGACCAGGCTCTGTTGTGACTGGAAGAGATTCCAAAACCAATTGCTGTTTGCAGCTGCTGAATGCAACCGCTATCATTGCGAGTGTAGCTAATTTCAAATTCATGGCGCAAATTAAAGACACAATTGCATATCTTCTGCATTCGGCTTATCTTTCGGAACTGATTTTTATTATGAAAAAGACCCTAGCCTCCTTAATTTTCTTAGCCACCGTATTCGGTGCAACTGCTCAGAAAAAAATTACGAATGAACTCATTTGGAACAGCCGCGAATTCAATGCGGATTACCTCGGTGGATTCAACTCCATGAACGACGGAGAATCATTCTCTGACGTTATTGCGTCAGATGCAAATGGACAAACCATTATTCAATGCAGCTTCGTGAATGGAGATACGTTGAAAGCGATTACAACTGCCAAGAAAATTTTCGGGAATGCAATAAGCGCCTTCGACAATTATTCTTTCAATGCAGATGAAAGCATGTTGTTGATTGAAACAGAAAGCGAAGGCATTTACCGTTGGAGCAGCATGGCTAATTATTTGGTTCACGATTTGGCAAGCGGAAAAACCACACCTATTGCAAACTTCAAAAAAGGAAAGCAACGCTTGGCGACTATCTCTCCAGATAAAAAGCGCGTGGCATTCGTTCGCGATAACAACATCTTCATTTTCAATATTGAAACGAAAGAAGAGAAGCAAGTCACGTTCGATGGAGAGAAAAACAAAATCATCAATGGAGCTACCGATTGGGTGTATGAAGAAGAATTCGGATTCGATCGTGGATTGTATTGGAACGAAACCGGTTCGCTTCTCGCCTACTACAAGTTCAACGAAAGCAGCGTTCCTGAATATGGAATGGACATTTATGGAAGTCTTTATCCTGAAAGAACCACGTTCAAATACCCAAAAGCTGGAGAAAAGAATTCAGATGTGAGTATTCACATTTATGAATTGAATTCAAACAAAAGCTTCTTAGTTGAAAAGACTTCTGCCGAGTTCGAATACATTCCACGCATTAAATGGGGTAAACAAGAGACGCAACTCTTAATTCAAAAAATGAATCGTCACCAAAATCATTTGGTCTTTGAATTAACTGCTCCTCTTCGCGCTGACGAAAAAGACACATGGCCAAC
>JBIKZA010000038.1:0-23404 GCA_044354975.1 Flavobacteriales bacterium | reverse complement strand
AATATTCTTTCGAAGGCCTTCTCTCCTCATTCTTTTTTTCGCATTCCCAGCGGCATTGGTGCATTTATCTCCGCAATACATCTTGTGTCCACTATTTGTTGGCTCGAATAGTTCCTTGCAAATCCTGCAAGGTATTCTTGGTAATTGTATCGGCATAGTCTACTTGTTTAAAAGGTCCATTATGTCTTTCCGTCTGAAATAAACTCGACCGCCAAATGAGATCTGCTTCAGCCTTTTGGACTTCACCCAATTGTAGAGTGTCGAAATGTGGATTTTGAACAAGCTCTTTACGTCTTGTCGGGTTAAAAGAGTTTCATCGTCCTTACTCTTTTCATTTTGGTTGTCCAATAAGGACAATACGCGCTGCAAGTCTTGCTGAATTTGCTCGAGGACTGCAGGTACATCGTTGTGTGTTAACTTCATTTTTCAATTTCCCGTTATTGTGGGCGTCATCAAAATTATGTTTACATTTTTGTTACTTTTTATTCAATTAGTAACAGAAAAGTAACATCTAAATGATAAAGAAAACACTCAAATCAAATCTCCTAATATCCAATGCTACTATAGCTTGCGTAAAAAGCGAGCATCCATTTCTAAACCTAGAACTTCGCAATATTCTTTTACGTTTCGAATCAATTTACGATTGGTGTAGATACATTTTTCAGAATCTCTTTCGTTATCATAAGTATGCCTTACGTATGGATGCATCGTAGGTAATTTCAATTTTCGCGCACATTCTCTACTTGACATCTTTGTTTCATCAATCCATTGATAAATTCGACCATCTGCGAATGCTAAGGCTACAAGAAAATTCTTCTTCTTTTTGTATTTATTCACCTCCTCCAACTTACCATTATCCAACTCCCTCATCCAATTCAACAAATCATAAAGCCCATATGCCCATGTTTGAGCAGCCGAAAAATTTAACTCATCTAGGTGCGGCGTACTTCCGATGTAATTGTAATTTTCTTTATGCCCAGCTTCAATCCAGTCAATATAAAAAGCCGATATACTATTTAACAATTCTCGACCTAAACTGAAATTAAATACTTTCGATTCATAAGTTAGAACTCTCTTCGAGATTTCACCTTGCAGAATGCACTCCAAATCATTAATTCCTCTTTGAATTAAAAAAGTTTGATTGATCGTTCGCTTTAATCTTCTTAGAAAAAAAGTCTTTGACATTAAAACTAACTGCTGCCTAATCTTTACACCAATTTCCCTCTGTTCTGATTGTATCAGTTTTAATTCATTTTTGAAAATTTTCTTTACTGGTACCGAGGGAATTTCATTATACTCAATTGGATAATTATCATTTCGAAGAAACGTTTCGGGTAAGACAAACTTACCCTTCTTCCAATTCTCAAACGTATTAAATCCAACCATTACTCATCAGTTTTTCAATCGACAATTTAGATACTTCTGCTTGTGGTTTGCCAATATAAGCAAGTAATTGTTTCTCGGTGGAATGACCCGTGTAAGCCATGATGTGCGTGTTCGGTAAATGTCCATACTGACACGTCGCGAACGATCTCCTCCCGATGTGCGATGAAACCAATTCATACTTCGGAAAATTCCCGGTAACCAAGCGTTTGGTCGCCTTGTCCATCTTCGACCCGAAGACCACTTCGTTTATTCCAACCAATTGACAAATCTTCTTGATGTTCGTATTGTATCGTTGATCAGAAATAGCCTCCGGAAATTCACCTCCACGCTTATCCAATATTTCACGAACCATTTTAAACAATGGAATTTCAAGCAACTTCCCCGTCTTCTGCTGTGTGATCTTAATCGCCTGAATTCTATTCGAGCCATCCACAATATCAACCATGTCGCTCTTCTTGAAATTCATGAAGTCGGAAATACGCTGCGCAGTATTGCACGAAATCACCAACCAGTCTTTCGAGTTTTCCAAATCTGCGTTGGGCATGGTCGAATTATGCAGCAATTCAATTTCCTCTCGAGTCAAATATATCTTGTGCACGGCCTCTTTCTTTGCCCTCAATCCATGAAGCTGCGGACTAATGTCTATGTTGTTCTGTCCGGCATGCTTACATATCGTTTTAATGAACGACAACACTCGCTCAAAATAATTTGCACTGAGCTTTTCTTTCTTCTTACAAAAATCTTCAAAGTCTATTCGGAACTGCTCATTCACCTCTTTTAGCAGAATGACTTTTCGTCTACTCTTTTGAAAAGCAATAATCTTCTGGCGAACTGAAGACCATTTCTTCACAGATTCTTTTGCTGCTGTTGAGCGTTTGACATTGATGTAGTAATCGAAATACTCGACCAACGTGACTGGAAGGCTTACCTCCTCTTTGCTCTTCTTTTTCTTTTTCGGATGAATGACACTTTGCAACCACTCACGTGTAAATTCACCTCCGCTTCTTGAATGATTCAAATACGCTTCATTCAACCTGTGCGTGATGTCGCTCAAACTCACAACGAGTTCTTTCAATTCAGAAGTTTTTGCATTCTTTACCGAACCGGTCTTTTTGTCCCATTTTGAAATCGGCACCGTCAAATAGGTGCTCATTTTGAAATCGACTGTTCTTCCGACTCGCATTCGAACGTTTATTGTTGCATTCTCACTTGCAACTTTTGACTGGATAACAAAGCTGAAAATTCTCATGCTTCAAAGCTACAAAAAAAGTGTCGAAATTAAGCCCACATTAAGCCCACATTAAGCCCACATCGTTATATCTCATTCGATCTATTTAGACAACCATTGTCAAAAACAACCTTTTAACTTACTTATTTACAATTACTTACAAATATTTCAAAAATCTAATGAAATCTAATGAGATTCATATTTTGTGGAGCGATTATCTCCACAACACGAATCCTGGAACAATTGTCAAACAACGGTTTCAGGATTTTTCGTTTCATTTCAGCCCACCATTAGCCCACATTTTCGAGGTTTCGATTGAAAAACCTTTTCCATTGAACGCTTCTTTGTTTTGAAATTCACTTTTGAAAATCGACCTAATTTCTCAAAACAAGATAATCATTCCTTTTGGAATTTGAAAAGTCGAAGGCATTCGGTGCTGTGCAACTTTCTAAGCTACAATGCACATTTGAAAGCCTCTCACAATTAAATAGACAAACACCGTGTTTTTGTCGCAAATATTGACTACTTTTGCGACAGAAATAAGTCGAAATGACAACCCAAACCACTGAATTCAATATTCTTACAAAGATAAGAAAAGCCGCTAGGGGCTCGCTTTTTTTTACGGAGGATTTTCTGTCTTTTGGTAGTGCCAAAGCTGTATCTAAGGTTCTCGAACGATTGGTAATAAGCAATGAACTCCAAAGAGTGGCTAGAGGCATTTATGCCAGATTAGCGAGCGATCCATACTTGGGTCGGTTGAATCCTACTACTGAAGATATTGCCGAAGCTATTCGCAGGCGAGATAAAGCGCGAATTATTCCAACCGGCAGTCTTGCATTAAATGCGCTAGGGCTTTCAACACAGGTTCCAATAAATGTAGTTTATTACACCGACGGCTCAGCTCGAAAAATTGAATTGGGGAATCAAAGAATTGTTTTCAAAAAAACCTCTCCGAAAAATTTGTCTGCAATAGGAAAGATTAGTTCGTTGGTTATTCTTGCTTTGAAAGAAATTGGGCAAGGCAATGTTACAGAGGAAGAACTAAAGATCATTCTTTCGCACTTGAAAAAAGAAGACCCATATAGACTCGAGCACGATATTAAAATTGCTCCCGAATGGATTCGGAAAATAATGCGACAAGCAATAAAAAAATAAGAATGGACAATTGGCATAATCTACCCGACAGCACAAAACTTAACACCTTCCGACAACTTTCCTTGGAAACAGGAATGTCTCCTTTTGCCATAGAAAAGGACTGGTGGGTAAGTCGCACATTGGAAGTAATATTTGCTTTGGACATCTCTAAGCATCTCGTTTTCAAAGGAGGTACTTCTTTAAGTAAAGTTTGGAAGTTAATCAATCGGTTTTCTGAAGACATCGATTTATCGATTGACATGGAATATTTTATTTCACCTAAAAACAATTGGTCGAAAGGTGAGCGGACAAAACTCAGACACGAAGCCGGAAAATATTCTACTGAAGTGCTCTTTAAGCAAATCGCTGAAGAGTTCACAAAACAGGGTTTTTCGAAATTGGAATTTAAAACTATAGAAACGAGTGAAAGAGATAAAGACCCCAGAGTATTAGAAATCTACTACCCCAATCTAGTCTCGCCAGGTTCACAATACGTCCTGCCTCGAATTCTTCTGGAGGTCAGTTGCAGATCTCTTCGAGAACCGTTTACATTTATGCCCATGGGTTCACTTGTAGATGAAATATATACCCAACAACCATTCGCAAAACAATTGTTTACAGTTCCAACAGTAAATCCAGAACGAACATTTCTAGAGAAACTATTCCTCCTTCACGAAGAATTTCAGCGTCCGAAAGAAAAAATAAGAACGGAGCGTATGAGCAGACATCTCTATGATATTTTCTTTTTATCGAAAACGGGGATAGCATCAAAGGCTATTGCCGACAAACTCTTGTATGAAACAATTGTGGCACATAGGCACAAGTTCACGAAAATAACGGGGATCGACTACAACCTACATCATCCTTCTTTTGTTAATCCAATTCCCCCTGATGCGTTGCAGGCATTATGGAGAAGTGATTATGAGAAAATGAAGTCAGAGATGATTTACGAACGTAATCCTCCTTCCTACGAATCTTTAATTGAAAATCTAAACGAAATTCAAATAGCGCTAAAAAACATCAATTGGGAATATGAATTAAATTTCAAACCTTAACTTCCTTAATCTTCCCTTTTCTTAACCTCTCTTACCTTTTCTTAACCTTTCGTCGCAGACATTCGCGAAGCATTCGCCCGAAGGGCATTAGTTGCTCCGCAACATTCTTACCCTCTCTTACCCTCTCTTAACTTTTCTTAACCTTTCGTCGAAGACATTCGCGAAGCATTCGCCAGAGGAATTCGTTGAAGACACTATTCCAATTCCATTGAACTTGCTGGAGTATTCCTTGACACTTAACTTGAAATTGTTCAACCCAGATTTCATTTTAACTATGGCGAATTCGCCACAATTAAAAGTAGGGTTATTCACCATTTCCCAAATCCCAAGAAACTCGAGGGTGTTTCTATTGCGCATCCAATCCGAAACAAAGAACTGTCCGTCCTTAGCGGTTAGCATGTCGGTGATGCAGATGTAATCTTCGTTGTGAATTTTAACCAATCGCAACTCTGTTTCCTTTACGAATATTCTAGCCATTTCTTTTAGCCACAAAGTTGAATTGGCCTATTGGCATAAACACTAATTTTTATATGCAGGTTATATGCTGTTTATTCGGAATTGAACTTCGTAATTCCTTTTATCGAAGATTTGATCGCATCGCGATTGATCTGAAAGATTGATCACGAAGTGATGGTTCCCCTCTCTTCCCCTTTCTTAACTTCTCTTAACCTTTCGTCGAAGACATTCGCATATTTACGGATAAATACGTATATTTTTTTCAAATCGCATTCACTTAAAGCCTCCATAAAACACTTATGTCAAGAAAAGTGTAAATTATCACACTTTTAAGTACGAATAAATGTATAAAACAACACTTTTCCTGAGATATAGATAATACTTTCCAAATCTCCTCGCAATCTTCGTCAACACATTTATTTACTTTTACTTTCATTTGTCAAAACATATTATTACTTTTGTAAGCAATTAGTCACCAAATACATTGACTTATGAAGAATCAAAAATTACATCTCGATCAACTGGAACGCAAGCTATCTCCATACAGCAAGGCGAATAAATCGGCTCGTCCGGAAATTGGTTGGATAAAAACAATACGAAAATCCTTGGGTATGTCGCTCGAGCAACTCGGACGTAAAATGGGGCTGAGTAAACAGAGCATTCAAAGCATGGAAAAGCGCGAGACTACTGGAGCAATAACTATTTCTGCGTTGAACGAAGTGGCGAAGGCATTAGACATGGAATTGGTTTACGGGTTTGTACCTAAAGGCGGAAGTGTCATGAATCTGGTTGAAGAAAAGGCGAAAAAAATGGCGACTGAAATTGTGTTGCGAACATCTCAGAACATGCGACTCGAGGATCAGAGTCTTCCGTATAAACGAATCGAAAAAGCCATTGCCGATCGCACTCAAGAAATTCTTAAAGAACTTCCGAAAACATTATGGGATTGAATTTAGAATATTCCGCAGGACAAACACCAATTGATGCCAATGAAAGTGATGGTCTTAAAATTAAAACCATTACCACACAAAGCGAGCTCAATGAATTTGAACAATTAAACATTGAGCGCGCCTTGCATTGGACTTTAAAAAAACGATTTACTGCCGAACAAATACTTTCCGAAAAATTCATTCTTTCCTTGCACAAGAAGATGTACGGAGATGTTTGGAAATGGGCTGGAAAATTTCGAACAACCGAAAAGAATCTTGGAATTCCCTTCCCTCTTATTGGAATTGAACTTCGGAAATTAATTGACGACACTCTTTTCTGGATTGATAACAAATCATTTTCTCACGACGAAATAGGTATCCGCTTTAAACATCGGTTAGTAAGCATCCATTGCTTTCCAAATGGAAACGGTAGGCACAGCCGATTAATGGCCGATTTAATTGTTGAGAAACTATTTCATGAACCCTCTTTCTCTTGGGGTAATTCCCATTCTCAACATGCGTCTAATGAAGAAGTAAGATCTGCCTACCTCACCGCCTTGAAAGAAGCCGATCGGAACAACTACCAACCGCTCATCGAATTCGCAAGGAGTTAGGACTCTTCAAGAACATTCTTCCCCTCTCTTCCCTTTTCTAACCTTCTCTTACCTTTTCTTTAAACCTTTTTCCGGCTATCCGTTCCAAGCTTTTCGCTTTGCTCAAAGGCTTTCCACTGCTATCCGGGGTACTTATGAACTTCGTAATTGGAACTACGTAATTGGAACTTCGTTATTCCTACTTCGTAATTCCTATTAAATAATTCCTACTTCGTAATTCCTACTACGTAATTAAAATCAGTCGAAGACATTCGCGAAGCATTCCTCGAAGAGATTCGTTACTTCGTAACATTCGTGGCTACGCCACATTACTTCTGCCTAAAATACAACCTCACCGGAACCCCCGTCAATCGGAAATTCTCGCGGAGCTTGTTTTCTAAGAAGCGCTGGTAAGAAGACACAACGTTTTGAGGAGTGTTGCAGAAAAATGCAATAGCTGGACTCTTCGTTGGAAGCTGAGTAATGTATTTAATCTTTACTTCCTTGCCCTTCACAACCGGTGGCGGATAGGCTTGAATGATTGGAAGCATGATATCGTTCAACTTAGAAGTTGAGAAGTGCTGCAAGCGATTTTCATAAACCTCCAGAGCTGCTTCCAACGCTTTCAAAATACGCTGCTTGGTAATGTTCGATGTGAAGATGATCGGAACGTCGGTAAACGGCGCAATGCGCTTCTTAATCTCTTCGGTCATGACTTCTACACTCTTGTGATCCTTCTCTACCATGTCCCACTTGTTCACCAAAATAACAATACCTCTGTTCGCTTCAGTAATCTCACCGAAGATGGTTAAGTCTTGCTTGGTAATTCCTTCCACCGCATCGATCAACAACATACAAACGTCCGAGTTGCGAATAGATTTAATGGTACGAATAGCACTGAAGAATTCAATATCGTCTTCAATCTGCTTGCGCTTGCGCAAACCTGCTGTGTCAATCAACATCAACTCTTTGTTGAAGGCCTTGAAGTGCGTGTGAACCGCGTCACGCGTGGTTCCAGCAACATCGGAAACAATGCTACGCCCGTTGCCCAACAAGGTGTTCAACAACGATGATTTTCCTACGTTTGGTCTTCCAACAATTGCAATCTTCGGTAAGTCGGGCATCTCTGTCTCGTCAATCGCAGGCATTTCTTGAAGCAACTCGTCGAGCAAATCTCCCGATCCATATCCGTTATTCGCACTAATGCTAAACAACTTTTCACCGAATCCTAACGCGTAAAATTCAGTGGATAATATTTCTTTGTCCGATGTGTCTACTTTGTTACAAACCAAGAGAATTGGCTTGTTTGAACGACGAAGCATGTCTGCAATTTCCTCGTCCCACTCTGTCATTCCTTCCTTTGCATCTACCATGAATAGAACGCGATCTGCTTCAGCAATGGCCAAACGAACCTGGCTATTGATATCTTGTTCGAACGCGTCGTCGCTGTTCGTAACTACTCCTCCGGTGTCTACAACAATGAATTCTTTTCCACCCCATTGACCCGTTCCGTATTTACGATCACGGGTAACACCAGCCGTTGGTTCTACAATAGCATCTGATGTTTCAGTAAGACGATTAAATAACGATGACTTCCCTACATTCGGTCTACCTACAATAACAATAGTATAACTCATGCGGCAAAGATACGCACTTATGAACCGTTTCGGTAATTACAAGGCCTACAATGGCTTGTTGTTCCGCATCCAGCAGAAAATCTTCTTGATTTGAGTATCCGTTAATTTACTCGCATTCTTCGGCATGGCGCTGTAACCTGCATCGTGCTCGACAGATCCCAAAATGGCATCATTGTCTGCCGAAGCGGCACCTGAATAGGTACTTAAGTCTATTCCCGACGAATGATATTGAGAGATGTGACAACCCGCGGTAGCGCAATTGGCATCGTAAATAGGCTTAATGTCGTTGTTGTATGTTGGAATATTTCCCGTGCAGTCATATCCCTTTTGATATTTATCGCAACTGAATAACGATGCAGACACAACTGAAATAACAACGAGTGCAAGAAAAATATTTTTCATGTTGAATGATTTGTGTAAAAGTAAAGAAGGAAGAGACGAATTTATTTCAATCTAAACAAAAAAAAAGAGCTGTCCTTGAACAGCTCTTTTCTTCGTAAGTGAATAATCAACCTATTCTTTTACGAAAGGAACGCGTTGAATTTGATTACCGTTTTGAAGCGATAAGAAATAATATCCGTTGCTCAATTCAGAGACATTCAATTGGAATGTGTTGTTCGCAGCTCCGTTACCGAAGTTATTCGCGAACACTTCTTTTCCGTCTATTGAATAGATGCGAATGATTGTGTTTTCACTTGGGTTCAATTGTGAAGCTTTCACAGCAACATTTCCTGAAGTTGGATTCGGGAACATATTCACTGAAGTAGCATTTGAAGTTAGCTCATTAATTGAACTCGGATATGTTCCCGTGGTGTTCAACCAGAAACCATTCATTTGTGCTCCGCCTGGACCTGAAGTTCCGTTTGCATCCATGGTGAATGTTACACAACTCGAAGCTGAACAGCCGTCAAAGTAATAAACTGTTAAACAAACTGTATATGTTCCAATTGAATCGTAGAAATACGTCGGATAAAGCTCGTTTGAAGTCATTCCGTTTCCGAAATCCCAAGAAACATAATTCACTTCAGAGAAATTTTCATTCCAATAGATCATCACTGCGTTTTCCATTTCAACCATTGAATCTGGCATTAATTCAATGGTGGTGCTGCAAGAAACACTGTCGATCGTGCATTCGCTGTTAATTCCGAAAATTTGAGAAGCATAATTTCCGTCTAAAAGGTCGGTCGTGACAACGTTGCTTCCATTTACATTAATGACAATTCCAGAAGGATTTCCGCCATCCCAACCATCACCGAACGAATCGTACATGTTTAAAGAGTAGCATCCGTTTGCTAAACATCCGTAGGCCATATTTTCGGTATTGGGTGTATTCACGTTACTCTGCATTACAGTAGTTCCGTTGGCATCAGTAATGGTGTAGAAAGATTCACTCGCGAACATACCCGGATTGAAAGATACAATAGTAGCGTTTCCGATTGTGCAACCGGTGAAACATGATCCGTCGTCTACAACAGCCAATTCATTGTAATTCACAGCTGTAGAATCTGTGCAACCGTAAACTAAGATACAAGAACCGTCTTCGATTGTTGCAGCTGGATTGAAGTTTGAAGCCAATGCATTTGTACATCCGAAAACATCTCCGCATGTTCCATCGATACTGAAGTCAACCGATTGAGAAACTAGATTATCTGCAAGACCCGTGTGAATCACTTCACCCTGACCGTTGTTAATCCAGAAGTATCCGTTGTACCAACTTGGCAATCCTGCGTTGTTCGACATTACAGCTGTGTAACACTCTCCAGCTTGTAAACAAATGCTTGAATAGTAGATGGCCACATTGCCCAGTGAAGGAGAAGTCCAAACGGTGTCTCCAGCTGAATTCAATATGTTAAGGGTAACTTGATTACCGTTTGAAAACGTGCAGATGTAAAGAGAAGCGTTCACGCTTCCTGCTCCGTTGCAATAAGTACATGTGCTATCATCAACGTTTGCGTTTGCATTAAAGTTAGTAGCGGCAGGATCTGTGCAGCCTTCGTACAAGCAGCCGATGTTTACGTTCGCAATTGGATTGTAGTTAGAGGCAGCAGGATCCATACATCCCTGCACTGAAGCAGTTCCGCAATTCGCCACTCCTACTCCAAACATGAACTGTCCTTGGGGTCCTGTTGAAAACGATCCTGTGTATGAGCTTTCACCCATAACAAAAACATTTAACGCACCACCATTCCATCCGTCTCCGAATGAATCGAACATATTCACTCCGTAGCAACCTACTGGCAGACACCATACTCCACCCGGTGTTGAACCTGTTCCGTTTGCAACAACAGTTCCTGTGGTAGTGTTGACTACTGTGTAGCTCATTTCATTTGGATAAAATCCGGGGGTCACTGTGTACGAGACTTGCGTACAAGTGGTATCTACTTGTGCCTTCGCCACGAAACCCGTGGTGAATAGAAGGGCAACTAAAAATAAACGTAAAGTTTGTTTCATAATAAAAGTTAAGTGTCACGAATATATATTGACTCGCTGTAAAACAGACATTCATATCAAGAAAAAAGTTGCTTACTCTTGGAATTGTGGAAAAGTGACCTATTCGAAAATGGCTCCACTGCCTATTAATTCCTCTCCTATATAGAAAGCCGCAAACTGTCCTTTCGCCACGCCGTATTGGGTTTCGTGAAATATCACATACGTGAATTCACTTCCAACCGAAATATTCGCTTTGAATAAAGGTTGTCGATAGCGTATGCGGCAGTCGACTTCCAAAACGCTTCCATTTAAAGGCTTCAAATTTTCTTGAATCCAATGGGCTTCTTCGTTTCGTATGGACAATCCTCTTCTAGCCAGCGCAGGATGCGTTTCTCCTTGAGCGGAATAGACCGCATTTTTCTCTACATCAATAGCCACTACGAATAACGGAATGGCTTGTCCACCTATTCCCAATCCTCGTCTCTGTCCTACTGTATAATAATGCGCCCCGTTGTGTTCTCCAACATCGTCGCACATAGCCGGAGAATATAATTGTGGTCTTGAAAGAACCGCAGGATCCGAAGAAGTGTCATTTACCAATTCATTCAATTGCGGAATGAACTCGTCCTTTATTCTTAATACTCTCCCTTTTTTCGGAGCCAATTGTTGTTGAAGAAAAACAGGAAGCTTCACCTTCCCAATAAAACATAATCCTTGAGAGTCTTTTTTATCTGCGTTTGGAAGTTGCAGTTCAGCTGCAATGACGCGCACTTCAGGCTTGGTTAATTCACCAATGGGAAAAAGCGCTTTGCTCAATTGCGCTTGATTCAATTGACACAAAAAGTAACTTTGATCTTTGTTCCCATCTGCTCCTGAAAGCAAATGATATTGAGTAACCCCGTTCTCTATTGTTTCTGACTTGCGCACGTAATGTCCGGTTGCAACGTAATCTGCTTTCAACTGCTCGGCCGCTTTCAAGAAGACATCGAATTTTATTTCGCGGTTACAAAGCACATCTGGATTGGGTGTTCTTCCCAATTCGTATTCACGGAACATGTATTCCACTATTCTTTCGCGATATTCAACGCTAAGATCTAAAACATGAAACGGAATTCCGAGGTGCTCTGCCACTAGCATGGCATCATTGGAATCTGTAATCCACGGGCACTCATTATTAATCACCACAGACTCGTCGTGCCAATTCCGCATAAAAACAGCAATTACCTCATACCCCTGCTCTATAAGCAAGTGCGCTGTAACCGCAGAATCTACTCCGCCCGACAAACCAACCACAACACGTTTCATTTTGTAAAATTAGTCGAGTCCATTCAAAAACAGACCATTCGAAGAGAAGAAAGAATTACATTTGAAAAACCACGACTGAGGCAACCCCTGAAATTAATCTCGTCTTAACACAAATTATTGGTGTCAACAGAACCCTCTCAACAAGAACTGATTGACGGCTGCCTCAAAGGAGACAGCCGGAGCCAAAATGCTGTATATAAGATGTATTATGGGAAGATGAAAGCGGTGTGCCTGCGTTATGCAAGTTCCACTGACGAAGCAAAAGACATGGTGCAAGACGGATTCATTAAAGTATTTTCCAGTTTGGAAAAATTCGAAGGAAACGGATCTTTAGAAGGATGGATAAGACGGATAATGGTAAACTTATCTATTGATCAATACCGGAAAAAGAAGCACACGGTAGACTTAGACTTAGAAAACTCAAAGCACTATGTGGAAGAAAGTGCAGAGGAGGAAAACGAGCAGGAGTCTGATATTTACGACTTCCAACCCCACCACATCGTTGAAGCCATGCAACTATTGACACCTGTCTATCGTACAGTTTTCAACTTGTATGTCTTCGAAAACTTTTCTCACCAAGAAATTAGTGAGAAACTAGGTATTAGTTTAGGAACCTCAAAAAGCAACTATTCGAAAGCCAAGAAGAACATGAAAAAGATATTAATAAAAAATAAAATTAACGAGTCGAATGAATCGTAACCCGTTGGATAAATTTGAACAAGGAATTCAGGAAGCTTACAAGAATTATGAGTTGCCTTACAGTTCTTCAGAGTTTGCACAAGTAAGCAGACGTCTGCTTCGCAAGCGACTATTAAGCGGTTTAGCTCTTTGGGGTGGTGTTGCGGCTATCACTGCCATTGTTGGAATATCTGGATACCTTATTGTTTCGAGTAACAACAATGTCACTGCTTCTGCTACTCCCAATGCACCTGATGTTTCAAACACCGTTTCAATTCCAAATTCAAACGAAGATGTTACTGATGAGGCTACTGAAGGACTGACTGAAATTATTTCGGAATTCAAGAAAGATGTTATGTATACTTCTGTGAATACTGAGACTAGCCATTCAACTGATCCTGTTGCTGCCGTTGTTCAAGATTCCTCAGAGAGCGCTGCAATTTCTGTCTCTGCAGATAGCAATGATAAAAATAGATCCCTGGCCATTGAACCTAGTGTTCGCCAAGCTTGTGCTGGAACAGATGTTCACTTCACTGCCAAAAACAGTCCTAAGAACGGAAGTTATTTGTGGAACTTCGGAGATGGTAGTTTCTCAAATCAAGAGAACCCGTTTCACGTCTTTAAAAAGTCGGGCACGTTCGATGTTTCTCTATCTGTAACCAATCCGAATGACGGTCAAATTTCTACGATTGCGATGCGCGATTTGATTACCATCAACCCAAAGCCTGAAGCCGATTTCGAGTGGTCATACACGAACAATCCAATCGGAGAGCCTACTGCGAAATTTGTCAACACCAGTGTGAACGCAAATAGTTTTGTTTGGAAATTTGCTGGAAATGGAACCTCAACTGAAGTTTCTCCAAGTGTTATTTACAATTCGAAAGGAAAGCAATCTGTGATTCTCGAGGTTCAAAACACCTATGGTTGTAAGGACGAGCAAGTAAAAATTGTTCAGGTGAATGCCGACTTCAACCTTGGAGCTGAATCAAAAATGAGCGAGCAAAATATTGCTTTTATGCCGGAAGCATTGAAAAAGGGCGGAAACAAATTCAAACTTTCAATATACGACGGAGAAAACATTATCTTCGAAACAACCACTAAAACGAAAGTGTGGAAGGGAGAAATGAAAGGGGGCAAAAAAGCTTTGGCTGGACAGCAATTCCCATGGATAGTTTTAATTTATGGTGAAGAAGGAAACGATGCGCGCTACTACAGCGGAACACTTACAATTGTACCTTAACCAAAACCTCATATACCTAAAGCAGAAGGGCCTTTTCGAAGGCCCTTTTGTTTGTAATTATTCTTGATAAAAGCTTGCCCTTTTTTCTTAAATTCGCGTCACGTTATTTTAAGAAAACTGTATGCAACCATTTGCTGCGCGAAAATGTCTTTAAACTAAATTATCTCAAAGAATGACTAAATTCTTATTCATACTGTTTTTAAGCCTTTGCTCTACCTATGCTCATTCTCAAATTACGGCAATGTATACAGGCACTCTTTCTGCTTGTGGAGGTACACTTGCCGATGATGGATTAGGCGGACCATATACCAATGCTAATTACACGCTAACCATTTGCCCTGATATACCCGGCGATGTAATTCAGCTCGATTTCTCTGCATTCGCGTTGCAAACTTCTCCGAACGGAAACAACAGTGATTACCTCTCTGTTTTTGACGGACCAAATACCTCGTCACCTTCTTTAGGAGATTATACCGGCAACTCACTTCAAGGTCTTCAAGTAACGGGAACAGTTAACAATCCTTCAGGATGTTTAACGGTTGTGTTTTCAGACAATGGAAATGCTAATGTGAGTTCGCCTGGATTTGAAGCGGCAATTTTATGCACCACTCCTTGCGCTCCGCCTACTCAAAATTCTGTAATTGCAAATCCAACTCCGAGTGGCCCTGAGCAATCCGTTTCAGTATGTATTGGAGCCGCTATTGATTTTAGCGGCGTTGGATCCTTCGCAGAACCTGGCTTCACGCTAGATCAATACATCTGGAATTTCGACGATGGAACCATTGACAATTCTTCCGGACAGTTCACTTCACATACCTTTAATGAACCGGGTGAATATGTAGTAACCTTAACCGTTGAGGACGATAACGGTTGCCAGAGTTTAAATACAACCCCCCTTCAGGTATTGGTTTCAACGATTCCAACATTCCCTGAATTAAATAACATTACAGAAACAACCTGTTTTGGAGAGCAAGTGATTCTGCAAGGTTCGTCTGAGAGTACGCAGTGGACGGCCCTTCCTCCGCAAGTAGTGGCGGGAACAACCTATTTGGCCGATGGTGCTGGATTCTCTTATTCCACTTCTTTGAATTTCGACTTTTTTGATCCGGGTGCTACACTTGCGACTTGTGCAGATTTATACAGTGTTATTGTAAACATGGAGCACACGTATATGGGTGACCTCGGCATTTCAATTACCTGTCCTAACGGAACAACTGTAGACCTCGTTACTTGGGGAACAAATGGTGGTGGCGGAACCTACTTAGGCGAAGCCAACGATGACAATTCTACTACGGAAGGGATCGGATGGGATTATTTTTGGGCACCTAACGCCACTAATGGAACCTGGGGCCAAGGAGCGGCAGGTGGTTTAACAACTCCAGTCGGAGGGCCAACTCCAGGAAATGCATTAAACTCTGGGACATACTCCGCTTCTGGAAATATGTGCGACCTCGTTGGTTGCCCACTTAACGGCGCTTGGACCTTCACGGTAACAGATAACTTAGGCGCTGACAATGGATATATTTTCTATTGGGGAATTAATTTCAATCCTGCATTATTCCCTGGTATCACAACCTTCACACCCTCTATTGGAATAGATTCCGATTCTTCCTATTGGACAGGTCCAAACATCGTGGTTATTGATTCGGATGCTGACATTGCAACCATTGATCCTCCAGGACCGGGAACTTACGATTACACCTATCACGTTGTAAACAATTTTGGGTGTTCGTTTGACTCTACTATTCAGATTACGTTCACCGAGCCGTTAACCATTACTGCTGGACCGGACCTTATTTATTCTTGTGGAGATTTAACCCTTCAAGGAGGATTTCAAGGTATTCCAACACCGAGTTGTGCGGCAGACGGTGGTGTCTTCAACTACTGTTACAACAATGGTGAAAACTTCACGTGGACGTTTTGTCCAGATGTCCAAAATGACGGAGTTTCCTTCATGACATTCGATTTTATATCGGGTCAAATGGAAGGTTTCTTTGAAAACTTTGATGTCTTTGATGGACCCGATGCGACCTACCCGCAAATTGGAAACTGGAGTACCGGTGATGCTACAGGACAGTCTTGGACTGCCACTAATCCAACAGGTTGTATTACAGTTACATTCACTGCGGACGGATCAGTTGCCTGTTCAAGCGGTTCATACCAACCTTGGACGTACGATGTGAATTGCACCAACGGCGGACCGCAGTATACTTGGGAGTGGACTCCATCGGGAAATTTGAATAATCCGAATGTTCCGCAACCGACCATGAGTTCTCTTTCTCAACAAACGACTTACACGCTTGTTGGATATCCAGTTGGACATCCGGATTGTGCGAGTACAGACCAAGCCATCGTAAGCATTGACCCTGTTGGAGATCCTGGAATTGATAATTCAATTAACATCTGTTCTACTGACCCTGCCTTCCAAATGTTACCGCTTCTTGGAGGCACACCTGTAAGCACTGGTGTTTGGACAAACCCAAGCAATGCCATTGTCCCTTTGGGTATTTTCGATCCCTTAACTATGCCAGCTGGCGGGTATACTTACACAGTAACTTTAGGAACATGTTCGTTATTCTCTACATTGAACATTGCCTTCGCTGGTCCTACAACCATGACAATCGCTAACGACACCGCGATATGTTATATGGGCGATTTGAATTTAGATCAGTTGACGCAAGCATCTGGACAAGCACCTTTCACCTATGAGTGGACATACAACGGTAGCGTTGTTGCGAACACTCCTGATGCGTTAATTAACCCAACTGTGAGTGGCCAAGCTTGTTTAACTGTGGTAGACGATTGCGGATACTCTATTTCTCAATGCTTCAACGTAGCTGTTGCTTCTGATGTAGCAGTTAGCTTCACTTCTCCCGACCCTTCTAAATGTTGGCCAGAGACATTGACTTTAATCAACACAACTGACCCAAGTGCTTATCAAAATATGTCATGGAGTATTAGTAATGGTCAGAATGTAATAAATCAGAACCAGTTAGATTTAAATTTCGTAGCTCCTGGAACTTACGATGTTACGCTTTCTGTAGTGACGAATATTGGTTGCACCTACAGCACAACCATTCCAAACTTCTTGACTTCATTCGATCCGCCTGTGGCTGGATACATTGCTGATCCGCAACCAACAGATGCGAATAACACTGTCATTAATTTCACCAATCAGTCTTTAGGGAATATTGTCACTTACGACTGGATTTTCAACATTGGCGCACCACTCGGAACTTCATCTGCCGAGAGTCCCACCTTCACTTTTCCGCAAGGAACAGGAGGTGAATATCCGATTCGCTTAACCGTCACAGATGTAAATGGTTGTACCGATTTCATTGAAAGTGAAATAATCATTCGAAATATTTTCCAGTATTACCTTCCGAATACATTCACACCAAACAACGACGGATTGAACGATGTGGTTATGATCGTTGGAAGTGACATTGATGAGAACAGATTTAAGCTTGAAGTTTTCAATCGTTGGGGAGATATCGTGTTCAGTACTACTAATCCTACAACGGCTTGGACCGGTAATACCTATAACGGAGCGTACTATTGCCCCGAAGGTGCTTACAATTGGTATGCAGTTGTTATTTCAAAAACAACAGGCGAACGTTACGAAGTTCAAGGTTACTTGAATTTGATTCGGTAATAAAAAAAATCTTTTTATCGGAGCGCCCTCTAGGATTATCTTAGAGGGCGTTTCAATTTCCATATGGCAGGCAATACAGTATTCGGTTGGGTAATCAAAAAAAGGCTGCATCAGATGGAGCTCTTCAAGCAATACCCCATTGAGGTGCAGGAAGAAATTCGCCAGAAGTTGATTGACGAAGCTGCCCTTACCGCCTTCGGAAAGGAGCACAACTTCGAGAACATTCACACGCTCCAAGACTTCCGCAAACACATTCCACTTCGTTCTTATGAAGATCATTTTCCATATATAGAAAAAATGATTCAGGGGGAAGGAAATGTGCTCTGGCCAGGCAAAACGAAGTGGTTCGCCAAGAGTTCAGGAACCACCAATAGTCGAAGCAAATTCATTCCCATATCAAATGAAAATCTGGAAGAAGGTCACTACAAAGGAGGAAAAGACTTATTAGCCATCTTTTATAACCTCCGTGAAAACGCCGATTTGTTTTCTGGAAAAACATTGATCGTTGGCGGAAGCACGAAGATGAGTGAAGAGGAAGAAAACACCATTGGCGATTTAAGCGGAATTATTATTTCGAATTTACCTTTTTGGGTGGAAATGAAACGCGTTCCTCAGCGAGAGATTTCACTCATGGACAATTGGGAAGAGAAACTCGATGCTATGGCGCTCAATACCATGAATGAAGACGTGCGTGTGCTTTCAGGAGTGCCCAGTTGGACACTGCTCCTACTTCGTCGAATACTGGAATTGAAAAAAGCAAATCACATTCACGAGGTTTGGCCGAACCTTCAAATGTATATGCACGGCGGAATAAGCTTCGCACCCTACCGCGAGCAGTTCAATGCGATTCTTCCGAATGGAACGACGGATTATTTCGAAACGTACAATGCGAGTGAAGGTTTTTTCGGCATTCAAGATCAATTGAACTCGAATGAAATGTTGTTGATGTTGGATTACGGTGTGTACTACGAATTCATTCCATTGGATGAATTGGAAAAAGAAAAGCCAAAAGCATTGAGTTTGGAAGACGTTGAATTGAATAAAATCTATGCGCTCGTTATAACCACCAACACAGGTCTTTGGAGATACCTCATTGGCGATACGATTCGATTTACGCAGCTCTACCCTTTCCGTTTTCGGATAGTTGGCAGGACGAAGCAGTTCATTAATTTAACTGGTGAAGAACTCATGGTAGAAAATGCGGAAAGCGCTTTGCGCAAGACTTGCACGCACATGAACATCTTCGTTGTAGAATACACCGTTGCGCCTTTTTTCCCGAATGAAAATGAAACGGCTGCTCATGAGTGGTTCATTGAATTTGAAAACAATGATTTTGATTTTGATCGTTTTTGTTTTTTGTTGGATGAAAATTTACGCGACGAAAATTCGGATTACGACGCGAAGCGAAACACGAATTTGAATTTAGGTTTTCCAATTATTCATAAAGGAAAGAAAGATGTCTTTTATACGTGGCTGAAGAATCGGAATAAGTTAGGTGGACAACATAAAATTCCTAGATTAGCGACGGATCGTGTGTGGTTAGAAGAGTTAATTGAATTGAATAAATGAGAAAGTCCCTGGTGGTTGTGTGCATGTGCCTATTTGCGTTTGTATTCCGCATACAAGCGCAACATCGTGTGCAATGCGATGCGTTAGGGAACATCTACGACGTTTGCACCGATCACATTTCGATGCACAGTTCCAACTTCAACATAGATTATAGACTGAGTACCTTACAATACGGGACTTCTGGGCAATTGGACTTAACCAATCCGTTGGTTCCGTTTCTCTTTTTTGAAGATCAAGGATCGTTGGTATTCTTCGACAATAATTTAAATGTACTGGAAGACCCTATTTTCTTAAATGAAAAATTTCAAGGTCAAATAACATGTGTGGCTGGTTCAAAGGGCGATGCGCTTTGGCTGTTTGACGCGAATTCAAGCACGCTGATTCGCACGAACAGAAAGTTCGAGGTGTTAAGCCAGTCTGCGAATCTCTCATATCTCACCAAGTCTACTCTTCAACCCAAACAAATTATTGAAAACGGTCAACGTGTTTATTTAATAGATGCTGAAAAAGGAATTTTAATTTTTTCGTTGTTTGGAAATTTGGAAATTCAAGGCAATCCTCATGTAACCGCTGACCTTGTTTACCATTGGAACGATTGCATTTATTTCCGAATGGAAAACATGTTGTACGAATGGAAAAACAGTGAAGCCGCGCCGCGTATGTTAAGTTATTTCGAATTGAACGAATTGAAAGGTAAAAACACCTGGTTAATTTGCAATGGCCAACTCTTCTACACGAGCCTTGAATCGGGCATTCTGCGAGAAATGACACTTATTGAAAACTTAGACAAATAAGGCTTCGATATTCCATTTATTTTCTCTACTTTCGAAACTCATTATTACCTAAACGAATTATGCATATAGCTATTGCCGGAAACATCGGCTCAGGAAAGACTACGCTTACAACTTTGATTGCTAAGCACTACAAATACACGGCTCATTTTGAAGAAGTAGATAACAATCCGTACTTAAGTGACTTCTACAAAGACATGCAACGTTGGTCTTTCAACTTGCAAGTATTTTTCTTACGCAGTCGTTTCAGACAATTGATTGACATTAAAAAGAAGTCGAAGAAAATCGTGCAGGATCGTACCATTTATGAAGATGCTTACATCTTCGCTCCGAACTTGCATGCGATGGGTTTAATGACCACGCGTGATTTCGAAAACTATACTGATTTGTTTGGTGTAATGGATGAGTTCATTACTCCTCCAGATTTGTTGATCTATTTGCGCGCTTCTGTCCCTTCGTTGGTGACGAATATTCAAAAACGCGGACGTGATTACGAAGAAGCCATTCGCTTAGATTATTTAACGCGTTTGAATGAACGTTACGAGGCTTGGGCTACTACGTATACAAAGGGTAAGTTGTTAATCATTGACATTGACAACAATCGCTTTCATGAGAATCCAGAGGACTTAGGAACCATTATTAGCGGTATTGAAGCGCAGTTGAACGGACTGTTCTAAGTTATCTAACGAAGACCAAGGTATTCTCGTCGCTTAATTTCTCGTTAAAGGAATAACCCTCTTCCTTGAATTTCTGAAGATCTACTATTGACTTCGCGTTTGATTCAATTACGAATCGAGCCATGCTGCCTCTTGCTTGCTTTGAAAAAGTAGGAATGCTCTTTAATTCTTTTCCCTTCTCTTGAAAGAATTTGAAATGAAGGGTTTTCCGTTGGAAGTTTTTCAAATCAATGAGTTTGAAATATTCATCAGAAGCCAAATTCAACAAATATCCATTTGGAGAAATTTCACTTTCAAGATTTTTTGTTACGGCATCGCTCCAATAGGAATAAAGCGTCTTTCCTGCTTTCGTTTTATACGGAGTTCCCACCATTAAACGATAGGGAAGAACAGAATCTGTTGGCTTCAAAACACCATAAAACCCGCTGAGTATGCGCAGTGACGATTGAGCTTGTTTCCAATTCGACTTGGAAAACGACTTAGCATCGAGCGATTTGAACGCTTCGCCGCTGAATAGCATGGCTGCTGGAATACCCTTCGATAACTCTTTTTTATTCCATTTTTGAAAACGCATTTGCGTGTTCATTGCGAGCTCATCTGTGATCTTCATTTTTAATTTCCAATCATCAGCAGAAACCTTTTTCAATTCTGAACAAAGAGCATCGGTTTCAGCAATGAATTGCGGAGAAGTTGCTTCGCCATTAAACTCTTGAAACGATTCATTCATGAGTTTCGAAGGAGAAAGAATGGCTAGAAAAAAAGAAGACATTAGAAGTTCGGTTTTAACAAATATTGAGAATAGAACTTGTCGATCTCCTCTACCGCTTCTTCGGCTGTGTCTACTACCGAAAATAGCATCATGTCTTCTTCGTTGATGTTATTCTCTGTTTCTAGAATTACTTTTTTAATCCAATCGACCAATCCTTCCCAGAATGATTTTCCAACAAGAATAATTGGGAAGCGACCAATCTTGTAGGTCTGAATCAGCGTTAATGCTTCGAAGAACTCGTCGAGGGTTCCGAATCCGCCGGGCATAACTACGAATCCTTGGCTATACTTCACGAACATAACTTTACGCACGAAGAAATAATCGAAGTTGATGCTCTTGTCGTAATCTATATAAGGGTTCGGGTATTGTTCGAAGGGAAGTTTAATGTTTAGTCCAACACTTGCACCCTGACCGTCCTTGGCACCAATGTTTCCAGCTTCCATAATACCCGGACCTCCGCCTGTGATTACGCCGTAGCCCTTTTGCGTAAGTAAAAAGGCTATTTCTTTTGCTATTGAATAGTATTTGTTATCTGGCAATGTTCGCGCAGAACCGAAAATAGAAACACACGGGCCAATGGCCGCCATGCGCTCGTATCCTTCAACAAATTCAGAAAGAATCTTGAAGATACTCCAGCTGTCGTTCGATTTTAATTCGCTCCAAGAGCGCGGAGTGAACTTCCGACGTACGCGATCATCTTTTTCCATTTTTTTCTATTGCTTATAACTTTTCTTCTACAACGAATTGGAATCCTACTCCGTGCAGATTTATGATTTGAATGCGACTGTCTTCAGAGAAAAACTTTCGAAGTTTCGCAATATACACATCCATAGTGCGCGCCACGAAATAAGACTCTTCTCCCCAAACCAAATTGGCAAGATTTTCACGCGTCATCACATTTCCTTTTCCCTCACAAAACGCTTTAAGCAAACTCGCCTCTTTGTTGGTCAAATGCTGACGCATTCCGCTGGGCCATATGAGGTAGTTATTGATGTTGTCGAAGGAATAATTTCCAATCGTGTATAATTCTTGAATGGGTTTTTCTACTGTTGCACCTGATCTCCGAAGAATGTTTTGAATTCGAAGATTCAATTCTTGAATAACGAAAGGTTTGGTTATGTAATCGTCTGCACCTATTGACAAACCTTTTAAGCGATCTGACAATTGTTGCTTGGCTGTGAGAAAAACAAAGGGCATTTTCGGAAAAAGCTTTTTTATGTCTTCTGCCAAATCGAATCCGCTTTTAACAGGCATCATTACATCTAACAAACATATATCTACCGATTCTTTTCCAAGGGCAAGTAAGCCATCTCTAGCCGATTTACAACGAATAACCTCATGACCTAAATCGGTCAGTTGGTCTAGGATTACAAAACCCAAGTTCTCATCGTCTTCAACCAATAGAATTTTACTCATTGTTATTTTTAGCCAAGGGAAATTTAAGCGTTACGTTTGTCCCCTCGTTTTCTTTGCTTGTTACGAAGATAGAAGAATTATGCACATCCATCAACTGCTTCACGAGATACAATCCCAAGCCAAAACCCTTCATGTGATGCGACTCACCTAAAGGTACTCTAAAAAACCGATGAAAGAGTTCTTTATGATATTGCTCATTGATACCTATTCCGTTGTCTGCTATCTGTATAATCAAATTCACATCTTCAACTTTACCTTGAATAACAATATGAGGCTCGCTTATGTTGTATTTCAAGGCGTTGTCAATAATATTCGTGAAAATCAATTCTATCGATTTTCTATCAAAAAGAATTTGATCTGATTCCGCGTCCCAATTCACTTGAATATCTCCACCGCAATTCGAAATCTGAAGCTGCATTCGTTCAATGGTTAATAGCAAAAGTTCTTTCGCTGAAA
>JBIKZA010000002.1:0-75082 GCA_044354975.1 Flavobacteriales bacterium | reverse complement strand
ATCACGGTTACTCAGCCAACGGCACTAGCAGCAAGTTCATCATCAACCAGCATCTTGTGTAACGGAGGATCATCAACGGTTACAGTATCAGCCACAGGCGGAACAGGACCATACACTGGAACAGGCAACTTCACTGTTACTGCAGGAACATATACTTACACTGTTACCGATGCAAACGGATGTAATGCAACCACTAGCATCACCGTTACTCAACCAACAGCACTTACTGCAAGTTCATCATCAACCAGCATCTTGTGTAATGGCGGATCAGCGACTGTTACAGTATCAGCCACAGGCGGCACAGGTCCATACACTGGAACAGGCAACTTCACGGTGAGTGCAGGAACATATACTTACACTGTCACCGACGCGAACGGATGTACTGCAACGACAAGCATCACGGTTACTCAGCCAACGGCACTAGCAGCAAGTTCATCATCAACCAGCATCTTGTGTAACGGAGGATCATCAACGGTTACAGTATCAGCCACAGGCGGAACAGGACCATACACTGGGACAGGCAACTTCACGGTGAGTGCAGGAACATATACTTACACTGTCACCGACGCTAACGGATGTACCGCAACAACAAGCATCACAGTTACTCAACCGACAACTCTTACTGCTGGATCAACTTCAACAAGTATATCTTGTAACGGCGGATCATCAACTGTTATAGTATCAGCAACAGGAGGTACAGGACCATACACTGGAACAGGAACGTTCCCAGTTACTGCAGGAACATATACCTACACAATTACCGATGCGAACGGATGTACCGCAACAACAAGCATCACAGTTACTCAGCCAACGGCACTAGCAGCAAGTTCATCATCAACCAGCATCTCTTGTAACGGCGGATCATCAACTGTTACAGTATCAGCCACAGGAGGCACAGGACCATACACTGGAACAGGAACGTTCACAGTTACTGCAGGAACATATACCTACACGGTAACTGACGCAAACGGATGTACTGCAACGACAAGCATCACTGTTACTCAGCCAACGGCACTAGCAGCAAGTTCATCATCAACCAGCATCTCTTGTAACGGCGGATCATCAACTGTTACAGTATCAGCCACAGGCGGAACAGGACCATACACTGGAACAGGAACGTTCACAGTTACTGCAGGAACATATACCTACACGGTAACTGACGCAAACGGATGTACTGCAACGACAAGCATCACTGTTACTCAGCCAACGGCACTAGCAGCAAGTTCATCATCAACCAGCATCTTGTGCAACGGTGGATCAGCAGTAGTTACTGTAACATCAGCAGGTGGCACTGGTCCATACACTGGAACAGGTGACTTCACGGTGATTGCAGGAACGTATTCATATACTGTAACTGACGCTAACGGATGTACCGCAGCGACAAGCATCACGGTAACAGAACCAGCTCTTGAGGCAACATCAAATAGTATTGTCGTGCAGTACAACCCTCAACCAGTTGCAACCTCGAGCTCGACGGATATTTTATGTAATGGAGGAACTTCGGTAATTACCGTGAGTGTGTCTGGAGGTGTCCCTGCCTATATTGGTACAGGCAACTTCACGGTGAGTGCAGGAACTCACAACTACACAGTTACCGATGCGAACGGATGTACAGCATCAACAAGCATCACTGTAACTGAGCCAACTTTGCTTACTGCTTCTATATCGTCAACACCGATTTTATGTAATGGAGGAACCTCAGTCATTACTGTTTCAGCTGCCGGTGGAACTGGTCCGTATACTGGACCAGGAAACTACACCGTTACTGCTGGACCCCACTCATACACGGTAACCGATACAAATGGATGTACAACATCCACTTCAACAACCATTACTGAACCTTCTGCGTTGACGGCTAGTTCATCTGCAACAAGTATTTCTTGTTATGGTGGAACTGCAGTTGTGACAGTAACAGCCACTGGAGGAACAACTCCTTATTCTGGAATAGGTAACTTCACGGTTAGTGCAGGGACGCATGCCTACACGGTGACTGATGTAAATGGGTGTACTTCAAATACTACCATAATTGTAACTCAACCAGAACTTGTGAATGCACCGACAGGAAATGCTTCTCAAACTTTTTGTAGCACGCTGAATGCAACACTTGCGAGTATTCAGGTGACAGGCACTGCCGTTCAATGGTATGCTTCGAATACTGGTGGATCTGTGTTGGCAAGCACAACTCTGCTGGTAACAGGAACAACCTATTATGCAACACAAACCATTGCAGGCTGCGAGTCTCCAAGTTATTTGGAGGTAACGGTTACAATACCTGTTGCTTCGACTTATTACGCAGATGCAGACGGTGATGGGTTTGGAAACGCTGCTGTTTCTCAACTTGCATGCGTGCAACCGACAGGATATTTACTAAACAATACCGACTGTGACGACGCAGTTGCAACGACTTACCCTGGAGCTCCTGAATTATGCAACAGTGTAGATGATAATTGTAGTGGCTTTGTGGACGAGGGTTGTCCTTCAACCATTGCAGGCGAAGAACCTTTCAACTCATTGTCGGCACCGAGCGCTATGTACAGCTACTGCAACAGCTTCTACAGCACATTGGCTGGTGCCTTTCCGAGCACGTTGGCTCAAAGCACATGTGTTACAGGAGAAGATCGTTGGTACAATTTCACCACATTGTCTACGGGTGTTACCATCTTCATTGGAAGTAATGCAAACGATATTGTGATTGAGCTTCAGGATGCCAACGGCAACTTGATAGATGTAGAAAATACTGTTGTTGGAATCGGCACTGAAGTACTGACTAGAACAGGTCTTACGGTTGGAGCAACCTACCGCGTGGGAATACGCAACTACAACAGCAATGCTCAGGCAGGCGGACAGTTTTCTGGATGTATTCGTCACCTACGTGCTGGAGGATCAGACAGTGGAACAAGCGCTACTTATCCAGCTACGATTGGTATGTGTAATTTGTTCAAGGCAACTTACTGCGGGACAACAGGCGTTCAATATAGATTTACTTGGACGGGCTTAACAGGCATTGCAGCGGGAGAAGTATACACCAGAACTCAAACGGGCAATTACTTAACCATTACGAGTGTAACACCGATGCTACCAGCCGGATGTATGTATAACGTTTTGGTTACTACCATATACACTATACCAAACGGTGCCGGCACCAACGAGGTATTCGAGATGCCAGCAGCAACTCCAACAACGATAACAATTTCAGCCAATCCATTGACTTCGTTGCGCACGAGCAATCAGTGTTCAGCTGGTCCTCGATACAGAGGAGCGTATGTCGCTTCATTACCGTGGGTGTGCGGAGTAACGAATTGGAGATGGAGATTTACGGAAGTTAATCCGCTTACTCTTCAAACGGTGGGCGTACCAAACGAACAGAACCGTGAAGCCGCTTCGAACTATATCTCACTAGCGAGCGTTACAGCCCTTCAATACGGAAAGACGTATGCTGTTCAGACTTCACCAATTTACACATACACGGGTACGAACTATCAGTGGGGACCAGTGACATATATGTGTATTATTGGAAGTGCGGGAATGGTTGTCGATTCAACCGAAGATGTTTCACAAGATGCTTCGCAAGATTCTCCGAAAGGCCTTCCGGAGGACCTTGCAACGCATCTTTCGGAGAATCTAGAACTCAGTGTTTATCCGAATCCTTCGAATGGAGAAGGGTTAACAATGACATTATCTGGCGTTACTTCTTCAAATGTTCAGGTGAAGGTTTATGATGCATTGGGAAGAAAGATTGAGAGCAAGCGTTATGCTGTGGACGGCACGTTGCAGACGACGTTGAACTTCGCGAATGAATTATCGAATGGATTATACATATTGGAAGTTTCTACTGAAGATGTAACGAGAAGTGTTCGATTCATGGTCGAGCAGTAACTTATTAGGTTTTATTAGAATGGAAAAGCCAACTTTGGGGTTGGCTTTTCTGATTGGAATAGAATGACATTTAAATGACATTCGAACATCATTCTTAGCGACCTTCGTGCCCGCTTGAATACCCTCCGCGCAATATCGATCAACCACCATCATTTTCCATTGGAAACGATAGGTTCGTTTGTAATTCCTCAAGAGGAATTAAAGGCTCGGTTAGACGCAGCGAAGGAAGAATTTGAAATGAATGAACTCATGTATTTGGGGACTTGCAACCGAGTGGAAGTGGTGTTTAATGTTTCTCACTTTGTATGCTCTGGTTTCACGCAGAAATTGCTCTCGCATTTGTTCCCTAATCACGACAATAGTTTTATCAAGGGCGTTGCTCAAAAGGCGCAACGGTTTAATGGAGAAGAAACTGCAGATCATGTTTTTCGCGTAGCAGCTAGCCTCGATTCATTAATCATTGGCGAACGTGAGATTATCACACAACTCCGAAACGCATACGAAGAGTGCGAGAAAATGAAGCTTACTGGAGATTCATTGCGCATGTTAAATCAACATGCCATTCGTATTGCGAAAGACGTTTATACGCACACCAACCTTTCGAAAAAACCGGTGTCGGTTGTTTCCATTGCATGGAAGTTGTTTCAAGAGAAACATCCCAACCTTAACACCAAAATTGTTTTAGTCGGCGCCGGACAGATCATCACAAACTTCGCGAAATTTCTTGCTGAAAACGGATACACAAACGCTCGTGTTTATAATAGGACTTTAGAAAACGCGCAGGCTATTGCAAAGTCTTTCAACACAGTAGCTTTGGACCTTTCAGAACTAAAAAACGACTCATCCGATTTCGATGTGCTAGTTGTCTGCACGGGTTCTACTGAAGTTGTTGTGACGAGTGAAATGTATGCGGAAATGTGTGTTTCGCAAAAGCGTAGAACGGTCATTGACTTAGCACTTCCCGCGAATGTCGACCATGAAATTTCGAAGTTAGAAGATGTAACATTCATTGATATGCTTGCCATTCAGCGTGAAGTTCAAAAGAACATCTCATATAGAGAGGAAGCGCTAAACGATTGCATTGCTATTATTGAAAAGGGCAAAGGCGAATTTAAAAAGCATTTTCAAGAGCGTTCCATAGAGCGAGCAATGAGCGAAATTCCGCATGCTATAAAAGAGATTCGTCAGACAGCAGTTGAAAGTGTTTTCTCAAAAGAGCTGGCTCAACTTTCTGAACACGATCGTGAATTGGTAGATAAGATTATTGGTTACATGGAAAAGAAATATATATCAGTTCCCATGAAGCTAGCGAAATCTGTACTTTTGGAAGAAGTACAAAAACATTAAGCCCCTTGAATAGAACGATAGTCATTGGAACGCGAGGCAGCGATCTGGCGCTTTGGCAGGCAAATTACACCAAAGATGCCTTAGAAAATCTTGGCTTTAAAGTAGAATTGAGAATCATTAAAACACGCGGAGATCAAATTCAACATTTGAGCTTCGATAAGATGGAAGGAAAAGGTTTCTTCACCAAGGAAATTGAAGATGCCTTGCTTTCGAAGAATGTTGATTTAGCGGTTCATTCACACAAAGATTTAGAAACAACTCCTCCTGAAGGACTCGTTATTGCTGGCGTTCCCATTCGCGCAAATGTGGAAGATATTTTGTTGATTAATAAGGAATCTGTATCAACCGAACGAACATTCGGTCTGAAAGAGAACGCTGTTGTAGGGACTTCTTCCGTTAGAAGAAAAGTTCAATTGGCTTTTCATTGTCCGCAAACAGAAGTAAAAGATTTACGCGGAAACGTTACAACGCGAATTCAAAAATTAAGAGAAAAAAAATACGATGCAATTCTCTTAGCTCGCGCAGGAGTGGACCGCTTAGAGATTGATCTTTCCGAGTTTCATGTTGAAATTTTACCAGCGCAGCAATTCGTGCCTGCACCAGCACAGGGTGCATTAGCGCTGCAATGCAGAGAGGGCGATGAAGAGATTATTTCAATTTTGAATCACCTCAATCACGAGTCTACTGTTGAATGTGTATTCATTGAAAGAGAGATTCTTCGTCAAATGAACGGCGGCTGTCAATTGCCGTTGGGTTCATTCGCCGTGAAGGAAGGAAATACATTTGTTTGTCATTTAGCGTTTGCGAAAACAGTGAATGACGAGGTTTCATATTTCAGTATGCGCAATGAAGAACCTCAACAGATTATTAATCACTTGTTGGGACTAATTCAATCTGTATGATCGATGTTTTTATAAGTCGAAGCGAGGGGGATGCACAAGAAATTGTGACGTCACTTAAAAGTTCGAATTACACTTCTTTTTGTCAAGCGTTAATCACCGTGGATTTTCTTCCCTTCAACATAAAAAAAGAATTCGATTGGGTATTCTTTTCTTCATCGAACGGTGCTCGCTCGTTCTTTCAGCAAGCAACGAATGTGAATGCCAAATATGCGGCCATTGGCCCAGCTACGGCTTCAGCCGTGCCTTTTGAATGCGACTTTGTGGGTGAAGGAACGAACACCGAAGAAATTGCGCGAATGTTTTTCCACCTAGTGGCAAACGAGCGCGTACTTTTTCCATCAGCCGAAGACAGTCTGCATTCAACGGCGAATCTTTTCGATTCTGAACGGATTGAAATTATTTCAACCTACAAAAAAGAGCGCATTGCTGTTAAACTTCCTGAAGCGCGGTTGTATCTTTTCTCTTCGCCTTCGAACGTTTATGCGGCGCAAGAAATGAATGATCTAGTTGGAATGAATTGCCTCGCCTATGGATCGGCTACAGCGAGCGCTTTGAAGGCAGCTGGAGTTCGAAACATACATTTAGTTTCTTCGTGGAATCAGGAGGAAATAGCGAACGACTTGAAGTCGTTGTTGTTGTCTTAAAGTGAAAGGGAAACGCCTCCAAAATAGAGTGCAATGATAATTGCGCCTAGCGCTATTCGGTAATAGCCGAAAGGCTTCAGGCCGTATTTGGTCAACAGTGCCACAAAAGTTTTAATGGCAATAAGTCCAACGACAAACGCAACAACATTTCCAATCGCAAGCAACTTAATGTTTTCTGAATTGAAGAAATTTGGAACATCTTCGTAGGCGTCTTTCAACTTAAATACAGTTGCCCCTAACATGGTCGGAACAGCTAAGAAAAATGAAAATTCTGCAGCTGCTTTTTTACTTAAACCTTGGGTCAATCCACCTATTACTGTGGCTGCAGAGCGGGATACACCTGGAATCATGGCTATGCATTGAAAGAGCCCAATAATAAATGTGCTTTTGTAATTGGGCTCGCGCAATGAACGTTCGCGAATGATTTTTTCAATAAATAGAAAAATAATTCCACCTATTAACAAGGCAATTCCAACGTTCAAAACGTTTTCTAAAAGGGCATCGATTTTATCTGAAAACAGATATCCGAAAACAGCCGCCGGAATGAAAGCAACTAACAATTTGTAATAGAATTCAAACGATTGAAAGAATCTCTTCCAGTATAAAACAACAACACTCAGAATGGCCCCAAGTTGAATGCAAACGATGAATGCTTTGGTGAAATCTGAAGAAGGGACACCCATGATTTTTTGAACAATCATCATATGCCCGGTACTTGAAATGGGAAGGAATTCGGTCAGTCCTTCAACGATAGCAAGCAGTATGGTTTGAAGAATGGTCAATTTTTCTCGATCTCTGAAGATTGATTTTTCTTCGCGCGATACATAATTCCAACACCAATGGTGATGTAGCCTAGAAGCACAACGATAGGTGCAACAGTAATGCGACGAGCGCTAAAAAGTTCTTCAGCGTTGAACGTGTTCGGGTCGGCAGAACCACCGCCGCTCATAAGAATATATCCGAAAAGCACAACAACCAATCCACCAAGGATGATGTAGGCATTGATTTTCGTAAACGGAAACGATAATTTGTTCATAGCAAAATTTGTGAAACGAAAGTAATTCATTCAACGGGCTTATCAAAACAATTTCAGTATTGAGTAACTTTGAACACATGAAAAACCTCCTTCTTTGGCTTGCGCTTTCTACCTTTTTCTCTTCCTGCAATTACTATTCAGTATATGTAAAGAAGCAAGCGGAAAATTTTGAAGAAGCGGGGATGAAGCGATTTGAAAAGGTTGAAGATCGATACGGTACGGAGCTTGAAGATATTTACATCGACTTCAAAGTCGTATACATGACAAACCCAGAGCATTTCGATTCGGAAAAGAAAACGCTTCTCCTCATTCACGGTTATCAGGGCGGAGCCATTGCGCAATGGAGCCCTAACGTTGAAGAGCTTTCAAAGCATTTCAATATCATAGCACCTGATTTGAATTGTCATGGAAGTACCTATTTCCGTTCCGACTATAGCATTGAAATGCAAGTAAATCTTGTGAATGAATTGCTGCTCATTAACAAAGAAAAATGGGCAAACGAAAATTTAATCCTCATTGGAAGCTCCTACGGAGGACTTGTAGGCGCGCGCTTCGCAGAGAAGTACCCAGAAAAAGTAAGTGCCTATGTTAGCTTGGATGGATTAACAGGATGTTTTAACCGAGCGTATACAGACAGCATTGCAAATTCAGTTGGCGCGAAAGATGCTGTTGCACTTTTAAATCCTACAACAGCAAACGAGGTGAGGAAACTCACTTCATTGGATAAACCTAATCGAGTTCCTGGTTTTATATTGAATCAAGTTGCAGAGCAACATTTTAAGATTAAACGTGAGCATAAAATTGCCTTGCTCGAATACTTGAATAAACACGAATCTGAATTGAATAACCACACGTTTCAATGGAAGTGTCCTGTCTATTTGGTTTGGGGTGAAAACGATAAAATTATCCCACTATCAGCAGCCTATTGCTTGAAGCAGAAATATCAGATTCCAGAAGATCATGTGTTTGTCTATCCCAAAACAGGTCACATCCCAAATATGCAAAACCCGAAAGCCTTCAATAAATGGGTGATAGACACCTTTTCAAATTAGTATCTTTGCAACAAAATAATCAGTATGTATCGTTCGGCAACCTGTGGTGAATTAAGAATTTCAGATGTAGGAAAATCTGTTGTATTGGCAGGTTGGGTGCAGCGTTCACGCGATTTAGGTGGAATGACATTTGTTGATTTGCGCGACCGTTACGGACTCACGCAGTTGGCTTTCAACATGGATACCAACGCTGCACTTTGCGAAGAAGCGCGCAAGTGGGGAAGAGAATTTGTGGTTCAGGTGGAAGGAAAAGTGGTTGAGCGTTATTCGAAAAACGCGAATATGCTTACTGGTGAAATAGAAATTGAAGCAACAGCTTGTAAAGTGTTGAACGCCTCGTTAACTCCACCTTTCACCATTGAAGACGATAGTGATGGAGGCGACGATTTGCGCATGCAATGGCGCTTCTTAGACTTGAGAAGAAATCCATTGAAGCAAAATTTAATGCTTCGTCACAAGCTCGGTATTGAAACACGCAAGTATTTAGATAGCCTTGAGTTTTTAGAAATTGAAACGCCTTATTTAATCAAGTCAACTCCTGAAGGAGCTCGCGATTTTGTGGTTCCAAGCCGCATGAATCCTGGACAATTTTACGCATTGCCACAGTCGCCTCAAACGTTTAAACAACTCTTGATGGTAAGCGGTTATGACCGCTATTACCAGATTGTGCGTTGTTTCCGCGACGAAGATTTGCGCGCCGATCGTCAACCTGAGTTCACACAGATCGACTGCGAGATGGCGTTTGTAGAGCAAGAAGATATTTTGAACACGTTCGAAGGATTGATTCGTCATTTATTCAAGGCCGTTAAAAACGTTGATATACCGGAAGTTCCTCGCATGTTGTATTCAGAAGCTATGCGTTTGTATGGAAGTGATAAGCCGGATATTCGCTTTGGAATGACGTTCAAAGACCTTACAGATCTTGGACAAGGAAAGGGCTTTGGTGTGTTTGACAGTGCTCAAACAGTATTGGCTATTAACGTTCCAGGTTGTGCGAGTTACACACGTGCACAATTGGATGAACTTACTGAATGGATGAAGCGTCCGCAAATTGGGGCGAAGGGATTGATCTATGCTCGTTGCAACGAAGACGGAAGCTTCAAGTCTTCCGTAGACAAATTCTTCGATGGTGAAGCGTTAGCCGCATGGGGAGCGCGTTGCGAAACGAAGCTAGGCGATTTGATTCTAGTGTTGTCGGGCGAATTGAATTCAACCCGAAAACAACTCAATGAATTACGCTTATTAATGGGCGGAAGATTGGGGTTACGCAATCCGGAAGTATTTGCTCCTTTGTGGGTAATGGATTTCCCGTTGTTGGAATTCAACGAAGAAGAAGGAAGATATTTCGCCATGCACCATCCGTTTACTTCTCCAAAACCAGATCAAATTCATTTGTTAGATACAGATCCAGGATCTGTGAATGCAAACGCCTATGATTTCGTGTTGAATGGGGTTGAAATTGGCGGAGGCTCTATTCGTATTCACGACCGAGGTGTTCAAGCGCGCATGTTTGACCTGCTTGGATTCACGAAAGAAGAAGCGCAAGCGCAATTTGGATTCCTCCTGAATGCCTTTGAGTACGGCGCTCCGCCTCACGGAGGGCTAGCTTTCGGATTCGATCGTTTGTGTTCGCTATTCGGCGGCAGCGAAGGAATTCGTGACTTCATTGCCTTCCCGAAAAACAACAGCGGACGTGACGTAATGATAGACGCGCCCTCAACAATTAGCGATGATCAGCTTAATGAACTATCAATTGTTGTAAAAAAGTTGGAGAACTAAAAATTATTTGTATATTTGTCGCCCGTTGGAAATTTAACAACAAGAAATTATGAAACGTACTTATCAACCATCGAATACAAAACGCAGAAACAAACACGGTTTCCGCAAAAGAATGTCTACTGCAAAGGGCCGTTTGGTTCTTTCATCACGTAGAAGAAAAGGTCGTGAGAAACTGACAGTTTCTGACGAACGTCGTCACAAAGGAATCGTGCGCTTATAATAGCGTTGACAATATTGAACAACCGCTCAAATGTATTTTTGGGCGGTTTTTTTTTGAAATAATAATACATCATTATGAAGTTAATTACTGTTGGAACTGTTGCCTTTGATAGCATAGCTACTCCATTTGAATCTCGTGAAAAGGTTATTGGCGGTGCTGCCACTTACATTTCAATGGCTGCTGCTTATTTGAATGGTGAGTGTGGAGTCGTGAGTGTTGTGGGTGATGATTTTCCAACGGCCTTCATGGATGAATTGAAATCGAGAGGAGTAGATTTAGCTGGTCTTCAAATTAAAGAAGGTGAAAAATCTTTTCATTGGTCTGGAAAGTATCATTTGGATATGAACTCTCGCGATACGTTAGCTACTGACTTAAATGTGTTGGCAACGTTCGAGCCGAGCCTTCCAGAAAACTACAGAGATGCGGAATACGTGATGTTGGGAAATTTGGTTCCTGCCGTTCAAATTGCAGTGTTGAACCAAATGAACAAGCGTCCGAAATTGGTGGTGTTGGACACCATGAATTTCTGGATGGACGTTGCTCGAGAAGATCTAGACAAAGTTTTCGGAATGGTAGACGTTGTTACCATTAACGACGAAGAGGCACGCCAGTATACAGGAGAGCGTTCACTTAAGAAGGCTGCTGCAAAAATATTAACCTTAGGACCGAAAGCCTTGATCATTAAGAAAGGTGAGCACGGTGCTTTGTTGTTCAGTCAAGATGAAGTGTTCTTCGCTCCAGCGATGTTATTAGACGACGTGGTTGATCCAACCGGAGCGGGCGATTCATTTGCAGGCGGATTCATTGGTTATTTGGCCAAGATGAACGACACGAGCTTTACAGCCATGAAGAAGGCGATTGTTACGGGTTCTGCTATGGCATCGTTTACGTGTGAAGACTTCGGTCCAGATGCATTATTGAAAGTGACCGAAGAGCAGTTGAATGCTCGCGTAACTGTTTTCGGAGATATGGTTCGCGTTTAATTCGCGTAATAGGTCTTCGGGTCAACAGGAACACTGTTTTTCCAAACTTCGAAATAGAATTGTCCCTGACCGTTTGCGTTTTCGCTAACCCAGCCAATACCTTCACCAGCCTTTACGGATTCGCCGCTTTGCTTCAGCAATACAGCTAGATTTTTATAAGCGGAAACTAAGTTGTTCGGATGTTGAATAAGCACGGTGTTTCCATCGCTTACAGTATAGCTCGAAGAAATAATGGTTCCATCTAAAACAGATTTCACAGCTTCATTTTTCACAGAAGTCCAATAGACACCTTTCTTTCCGAATTGCGGTTCGAAGTTGGAGCTTATAGTGCCTGCAACGGGAGGAAAAAGCAAATATCCCGCTTCTGGAATTTTACCCAATTGCGTTACGAAAACTGTACTCGCGTGATCGAGCTCTTCTCGAACGGCTTGATCTACGTCGCTAATGGCGTAGTTTAAATCAACACTCTGTGAACCTTTCGGAACGCTGTCGGGAATGGTAGAAACGGGTTGTCCTCCAGATAGAATAATCTTCAAATCACTGAAATAATGCTCTTGACTTTTCATGACTGAATTCAAAGAATCGGCCATGAGTCTTGCTTTGCGAGCGTCGGCACGTGATTCGTAAGAAGTGAAATCTGGAATTAGAATCGTGCGAAGTGGTGTAAAGGCTATGAGTGAATAGAAGAGTAAAGCGAACACAACTAAGAATCCACCGAGCATGACTATGAGGTTCATGGGTGTGAGGCTATAGGAAAATCGTTCTTCGAAAGAATTTTCATTCAGAATAATTAAGCGGAAGGGTTTCTTCAGCTTTTTGAGAATTTTCTTTCTTTTCTTTTTCCTTTCCATCGCAGGCATAAAAGTAAGAAGAATGAATGAATGTAAAGGGAAATGCAATAAATTCGCTTTCTGCCGTTAGAAAATCCGCATGACCGAAAACCAAAATTTCAATACACAAGAAACGAGCTCTAAAAGAGTAAATGGACCGCGTGCGGTTTTCATGCTCATGTGTGTTGTGTTTTTATCTCTGATTTTCGCAAGTTGTTCAACCAAGGAAGATGGCGTGGCTTATAGAATTTATCACAACACACTTGGTCGCTACAACGGTTATTTCAACGCGAATGAATTGGTGAAGAAGTCGCAGTCGACTTTAGCCAATGGAAGGAAAGACGATTACGACGAGGTTATTCCGTTGTACAACTACGGCACGGTATCTCAGAAAAAAGAACTCATTCCAGATTTAGACAAGGCCATTAAAAAATGTGGAAAGGTTGTCAAGCGTCATACGCTTGTTGCAGAGTCGAAGAAGGATATGAAATGGCCGGAATACAACAAATGGATGGACGATAACTACCATGTTATTGGTCAATCTAATTTGTACAAGGGAGAATATTACAAGGCGCAAGAGACGTTCAATTTCATTTCGAATAAGTATTCTTCAGAAGCGGTGCAATTGCGCGCCTACATCTGGGCCGCAAGGTCTTATTTTTTAGAGGGCGATTATTCTAAGGCAAAACAATTGTTCCAGAAGGCAGATGGTTATGAAGATTTACCAAAGGACATTGCCCGAGAATTGTATTTGGTGAAGGCTGAGTTTTTTCTTGTTCAAGGCGAATTTGGTGAAGCCATTGATCCTTTGGAGAAAGGGTTGGCGTTAATCACGAAGAAACCCGATCGAATTGTTCCTCAATTTGTATTGGGGCAATTGTACGATCGGATGGATAAGTCGGGCGATGCGAAAGTCGCGTTTCAAAAAGTAATTAAGTTGAAACCGCCTTATGAATTGGAGTTTCAATCGAAACTTCAAATGCTCCTAACAGATACCAAGATTTCTCGCAACTACGAAGACGCTCAAAAGTCCTTGTTGGTAATGCTCGAAGATTTGAAGAACGAGACTTATAAAGATGTCATTTATTATGCCTTAGGAACGGTTACGTTGGAAATGGATAAGCGTAAAGAGGCCGTGGATTATTTTGAAAAGGCTCTAAAATTCAACAAGAACAACAAGAGCAAACGCTTAAAAATATTCATGACCTTGGGTGATTTATACTTTGCTCAAAAGGAATATCCTGAAGCACAAGTGAATTATGACAGCGCCTATCACAATTTGGCAACCAGTCACGTTCGCTACAAGGAGGTCAAGGCACGCGCGCTTAGTTTGAATGAATTGGTGGGATACTTGAACACGATTTCAGAGAAAGACAGTTTGATTTCTTTGTGCGAAAAACCAACTGCTGAAATTGAGAAAACATTGGCAGCCGTGCACGATCAATTGCAGGCGGAAATGGCCGATAAGAAACGTAAGGACGAAGAAGAACGTTTAGCAGCCTTGAAGGGCGAAGAGATCAACGGCACGTTTTGGATTTACAATCAAGATTTATTGAAGCGAGGAAAAAACATTTTTGACGACACTTGGTCCGGTCGTCCATTGAAGGACAATTGGCGTAACCAAAGCTTATTGGTTATGATGATCGGGGAGAAAGACGAGAGCATTGTGGAAGCCGCAGTCTTGGACAGCGCCGACACAGAAGATCCGAAGTATAAAATACCCACCATCGAAGAGCTTCGCGCGAAGCTACCTTGCGGGAATAGTGATGCTATCTCTGAAATGAAAAGTGATTTAGCCGAGGCGTATTATTTATCGGGATTGGTTTACAAAGAGAAATTGGAGGACATGGATAATGCAATGACTGCATGGGAAAAGATGATTTCGAAATGTGAAGAAGGTAGTTTTCATCCATTGGCCTATTACCAGTTGTTCCGCGGTTGGCTTGCGAATGAAAAAGAAGAAGGGTATACACAGAATCCGTTTTGTTCCACATGTAGTTCGGTGTTTTGGGGAAATCAAATCAAATCGAAATATCCAAATTCAGATTGGGCATTGCTTGTAGATAATCCCAACTACATGAACGCAGAACAAACGCGCAAAGAGGAAGAGGAGAAGAACTACACGAAAGCATATAATCAGTATGTGACGAATCATCCGTATGACGCTGTGACCACTTGTACCAACGCTATTACGGAGCGTCCTTCCAACCATTTGATCTGTCAGTACCATATGTTGAAAGCAACCTGCTTGGGGAAAACAGAAGTTGCATTCGGACTAAGAGAAAATTGTGAGGCCGAATTAAAGGCGGTTGTGTCAGGATGTCCAAATACAGAAATGGCTACTCAAGCAGCTGAAATGTTAAAGCAACTGACCTCAGGCGGATCACCGAAACCGGCTGCCCCATCTACCAACTCGAATTACATTAAGGTCGATGAATCGGAACACTATGTGGTTGCGGTTGTGAATTTAAAGGATATTAATTTGAATACTGCTAAGGCTGCGGTAGCGGATTTCACGAAAACGTATTTTTCGGGATTCGATTACAAGGTGAGCAACACCATGTATAACGTGGAAACAACTTTCATTTTGGTGAAGTCATTTGCTAATTTGAAAGATGCGAGAGATTATTTTACTACTTTTGTTAGTGACAATGATTTGATTAGTGCATTGGATTTATCGAAAACGGATAAGTTCATTGTCACGAAACAGAATTATTTGGAACTTTTCCGCTCTAAAGACTACAAAGGTTATTTAGAGTTTTTTACTAAAAACTATTGAACTATGTTATCAAAAGGAAACACATCTGCGCGACCTTCAGAATCATCTTCTGAGAATGCAATCAACAGAATTGTTGAAGGAACTATAATTGAAGGAGAAATCCGCTGCGAAAGTAATATTCGTATCGACGGCATTTTCACAGGAAATATAGGAACTAAAGGGCGGTTGGTAATCGGTCCAACAGGAAAAATTGATGGGAATGTAATCTGTCAGAATGCAGAAATTGAAGGGTTTGTAAAAGGAAAATTAAACGTTCAACAGCTGCTTTCTTTGAAAAGTACCGCTCGTGTTGAAGGAGATATCTTCACAGACAAGCTGGCTATTGAGCCTGGGGCAGCATTTTCTGGAGCTTGTTCAATGGGACAAAAGCAAAAGGAGGCGCCTAAGGTTGAAAATCAGGGATCGCCCGCAGCTACAGCTACCCCGATTTCAAAATAACTCGCATTAATCCTTCCATTCTAAAATACTCTTCTTTGGCCACACAAATGGCATTAACCATTGGGTTGGGTGTATGGGGAGGAAGAAAACTAGATGTTTATTGTCAAAATGAAAAACCAATATTAACATTGGTTTTTTCTATTTTAGGTCTTGCAGTTTCTTTATATGTTGTCATCCGAAGTGTATCAAAAAAATGAATCGATTTATTTTCCCTAACGTTGTTTTTGCACTCGTGTGCATGAGCGCTATTTATTTTTCCAGTTTGAAATGGAGTGTACCACTTGTTTTTGAGGGAGTGCCCGTGTTATTCGTTGTGTTGAATGTTTTGCTATACAAGTGGGTTCAAGCCGCCGTTGCAAAGTCACCTGCGAAATTTGTTAATGCCTTCATGACAGCCATAACGTTGAAATTACTCTTTACAGCTTCTGTTGTTGGGGTGTTAATCGTGATTTTCCCCGCATCGAAAGCTGTGCTTGCTCTGGGTACTTTTTTTATCTACGTTGGCGCTACTTTAATCTTTTCGAGAGCTCTTTTGAAGATTAAATGAGAAATCGAAAAGTTTTTGAAAAAATAATTTCGTTTCTGCATTGTGTTGCTTACTTTTGCACCGCCAAAAACGGGTATGTGATGGTGAGACTATATCAATTTCTTTTTATAATAGGATTCATAGGAATGACTTCAGTTGCCGTTGCGCAGCACGAAGGACATGCCTCTGAGACAGCTGCTCACGATCAAGCACCGGTTGAACATTCTGCACACGCGGATACAAGTGCACACGCTAATACTGACACGTTAACACACGCGGCGCAAGAGACAGCGCTCTCAGAAGAAGAATTCAAAATTGGTGAGATGATCATGCATCACATTACAGATGCTCATCAAATTCACCTTGGTGGAAGCTTATACATTCCTCTTCCAGTTATCATTCTTCACGAAGGGCATTTCGATATTTTCTCTTCAAGTAATTTTTACTCAGTAAACGATCACGGTGAATTAGATTACCACGATTACAAAGGATATCGCAGTCATCACGAGATGATTGAATTCGTTGGTGAAAATGCACCTCACGATGCTCACGGTCACAAGGTTATGGATTTTTCAATTACCAAATCGGTATTTGGAATGCTGCTAATCATTGGCTTAATGATATTCCTTTTTGGATCTATTGCGAAGAAGTACAAGAAAAATGGAAGAATAGCACCATCGGGCATTCAGAATGCTTTGGAGCCTTTCATTATATTCATTAGAGACGATATTGCTACTCCGGCATTAGGAAAGAAGAAAGCAGAGAAATACGTTCCTTTTTTATTGACTTCATTCTTCTTTATTTGGATGTGTAATATGTTGGGTATGATTCCTTTTCTAGGAGGTTTCAACATCACGGGAACATTGAGCATTACCTTGGTTTTAGCCGGATTGGTTTTCCTTATTACGAGCTTCTCAGGTAACAAACACTATTGGGGTCACATTTTCTGGCCTCCGGGGGTTCCGGCTTTCGTTAAAGTTATTCTGGTTCCAATTGAAATCATGAGTGTGTTCATTAAGCCAACCGTATTGATGATTCGTTTGACAGCGAATATTACAGCTGGACACATTATCATATTGTCTTTTGTAGGATTGGCATTGATGTTCGGACAGGATAGTGTTGCTGCAGGATATGGTGTTGGAGTTGGTTCTGTATTGTTTATGATCTTCATGTACTGCTTGGAACTTTTAGTTGCATTCCTTCAGGCATATGTATTTACTTTACTTGCCGCATTATATTTCGGAGAAGCAAATCAAGAACATCATCACGAGCATGAACATGTTGAACCTCATGCACATTAATTCGTAAATTTTAACTCAAAAATCAAATAACATGGAATTCTTAAATCTTTTAATGACAGCAGAAGTTGGACAAGGTCTTGCTGGTATTGGAGCAGGTATAGCTGCTATTGGTGCAGGTATCGGTGTAGGTCGCATTGGCGGTTCTGCTCTTGAAGGAATGGCTCGTCAACCAGAAACAAGTGGTGATTTACGTTCAAACATGATCGTAGCTGCTGCCTTGGTAGAAGGTGTTGCTTTGTTTGCCATTATCGTTTGTTTGTTAGTAGCTTTAGGTTAATAATAGGCGCTTTGCGCTAAACACAATACATCCATGGAAGGATTACTTAGTGTATCCGTAGGTACCGTATTTTGGGCCTCGGTTGCTTTCTTGTGTGTGCTTGCCATTTTGAAAAGAATGGCATGGGGTCCAATATTGAGTTCTTTAAAGGACCGTGAGGAGGGTATCGCAGATGCATTGCGTCAGGCAGACCTTGCTAAGGAAGAAATGAGCCGTTTACAGGCGAGCAACGAAGATCTTCTTCGTGAAGCGCGCAACGAACGTGATCGTATCTTGAATGAAGCAAAGTCAATGGCTGATAAAATGCGCAACGATGCCGTTGGTCGCTCGCAAGAAGAGGCAAATCGCATTACTGCAAAAGCGAAAGCTGAAATTGAAAATCAAAAGCAAGCGGCTATCACCGATTTGAAAAATCAGGTAGCTGATCTTTCAGTTCAGTTGGCTGAGGTGCTTTTGAAGGATTCTTTAACAGAAGAGCAAAAGCAAAAAGCGTTGAATCATTCTTTAATTAAAGAATTCGGAGCCAATTAATATGTCAAACATTCGCCTTTCAACGCGTTACGCAAAATCATTGATTAGCCTTGCTGCAGAGCGAGGAGAGACCGATGTCTTGTTGAAAGATATGCTCTACATCTCTAGCAGCATTCGTTCAAGTAAGGATTTGCAAATAATGTTGGCTAGTCCAGTTATTAGCGGTGATAAAAAACGTAAAGTGTTGTTCTCTATTTTTACTGAATTGAACAAAACCACGCACGTGTTTATTGATCTAATCGTAAGCAAAGGCCGTGAGAGTGATTTGGGTGAAATAGCTCAGTCGTTTGTTCAGCAGGTAAAGGCTGGAAGAAATATTTTTGATGTGGAATTAATTTCAGCAGTGCCAGCAGATGATGCTCTTCGTGCAGAGGTTTCTGCAGTAGCGAAGAAGATTTGTGGTGGCGATGTTGAAATTACTGAAAAAGTTGATTCAGATTTAATAGGTGGATTTATCCTTCGTGTAAACGGAATGGAGTACAATGCATCTGTTTCAGATAAACTGAAAAAAGCGAAAAAAGATTTTTCAAAAAACCCGTACGTCCCAACGTTATAATGGGATTAAAAACTATTTGTTATGGCAGACATTAAACCTGCGGAGATTTCAGCAATCCTTAGAGAACAGTTAGCTGGTCTAAAGACCGAAACTGAGTTGCAAGAGGTAGGTACCGTTCTTCAAATTGGAGATGGTATTGCTCGTATTTACGGTCTTTCGAATGTTCAATCAGGAGAGTTGATTGAGTTTGAAAACGGTGTACGAGGTATTGCCCTTAACCTTGAAGAAGATAACGTTGGTGCTGTATTGTTAGGTCCTTCTGGAGAGTTAAAAGAAGGCGCTAGCGTTAAACGTACTGGAACTATTGCTTCTATTCAAGCCGGAGAAGGAATGCTTGGTCGTGTTGTAAACACACTGGGAGAGCCTATCGATGGAAATGGTCCTATCACAGGCGAGTTGTATGAAATGCCACTTGAGCGTAAAGCTCCAGGGGTAATCTACCGTCAGCCTGTTAACGAGCCACTTCAAACAGGTATCAAGGCAATTGATGCAATGATTCCAATTGGACGTGGACAACGTGAGTTGATCATTGGTGACCGTCAAACAGGTAAAACAACTGTTGCGATTGACACCATCATCAATCAAAAAGAATTTTACGATAAAGGTGAGCCTGTGTATTGTATTTATGTTGCTTGCGGACAAAAAGGTTCTACCATCGCAGGTACTGTAAAAACATTACAAGATGCAGGTGCCATGGCATATACAGTGGTTGTTGCTGCAACGGCTTCTGATCCGGCTCCTCTTCAATTCTACGCTCCGTTCTCAGGTTGCGCAATTGGAGAATACTTCCGTGATACCGGTCGTCCAGCATTGATTGTTTATGATGATTTGTCTAAACAAGCAGTAGCTTACCGTGAGGTGTCTTTGTTGCTTCGTCGCCCACCCGGACGTGAGGCATATCCTGGAGACGTATTCTACTTGCACAGTCGTCTTCTTGAGCGTGCTGCGAAAGTAAATGCAACTCAAAGTGTTGCTGAAAACATGAACGATTTACCAGCAAGCTTGAAGAGCATTGTTAAAGGTGGTGGTTCATTAACGGCACTTCCAATTATTGAAACACAAGCGGGTGACGTTTCGGCGTATATCCCAACCAACGTAATTTCGATTACAGATGGTCAAATCTTCCTTGAGTCGAACTTATTCAACTCAGGTGTGCGTCCTGCAATTAACGTAGGTATCTCTGTAAGCCGCGTAGGTGGTTCTGCACAGATTAAGTCTATGAAGAAAGTAGCTGGTACGTTGAAGCTTGACCAAGCTCAATATCGTGAGCTTGAGGCATTCTCGAAATTCGGATCTGACTTAGATGAAGTAACGAAATCTGTACTTGAAAAAGGAAAGCGTAACGTTGAAATCTTAAAGCAAGGTCAAAACAATCCAATGACTGTAGAGAAGCAAGTAGCTATTATCTATTGCGGAACGAAAGGATTGTTATCACGTATCCCAGTAGAGAAAATTCGTGAGTTCCAAGACGATTATTTGAATAGTCTTGAAATGAACCACAACGATACCTTGACTGCTATTCGTAACGGGAAAATCGACGAGGCTGTAACAACAGTATTGGAATCAGTAGCAAAAGATATTTCAGCGAGATACAACTAATTGTAAAGCGAAGAAGGACATGGCAAATTTGAAAGAAATCAGAATGCGTATTGTATCGGTTAACTCAACCATGCAAATCACTTCTGCCATGAAAATGGTGTCTGCAGCAAAATTGAGAAGAGCACAAGACGCCATTACTAAAATGCGTCCGTATGCTCAGAAGCTTCAGGATATTCTTTCAAACGTAAGTTCTTCTGAGTCGAATTCAACATTCAGCCAGCAGCGTGACGTTAAGAGCACGCTGGTGGTTGCTATTACTTCAAATCGTGGCTTGTGCGGTGGTTTCAACAATAACGTTATCAAGGAAATCCGAAATATCGTTAAAACCAATCCAAATGTTCATGTATTGTCTTTAGGAAAGAAAGCCTCCGACAATTACAAGAAAACAACGATGCACACCGTTGAAGGTTTCGGTGATACCCCTTATGATATCTTTGATAAATTAACGTTCTCGAACGTGAGTGCAATTGCGAATACGATCATGGATCAATTCGCTAGTGGTAAATACGATAAAGTAATTTTAGTTTACAACCGTTTCAAAAATGCTGCGGTTCAGATCATTGAGAACGAGCAATTCCTTCCGGTACTTCCTCCGGTGAATTCAGAAGCGCAATCGAATGTAGATTATATCTACGAGCCAGAGAAGACTCAGATTCTTGAAGAGTTAATTCCTCGAACATTGAAAGTTCAGTTGTTCAAAGCCCTGTTAGATAGCAACGCTGCTGAGCACGGTGCGCGTATGACTTCTATGCACAAGGCAACGGACAACGCCGGTGAAATGGTTAAGGAACTTAAGTTAACCTACAACAAAGCTCGTCAAGCTTCAATCACTGGAGAGATCTTGGAAATAGTTGCCGGTGCAGAAGCGTTAAACGGCTAAGACGTATATTTGTCTTAAGCCCTAACCGTGAATGCTTAAGAAAATAGTCTCTCACACTTTCTTTTACTCTTTTGCCAATCAGACTCCTGCGCTGATTAATCTTTTTTTACTGCCATTTTTAACACCCTTTTTATCTGCTAGTGACTATGCCATTTATGGGCTTATATTGAGTTATGCTGGATTGGTAAGTGCATTCGGCAGTCTTGGATACATCGTACTCTTTCAACAAAGTTATTTCGAGATGGGACCTGATTTTAAGTCGAAATGGTCTCGGCTTCTCGGCTTTCAATGGATCTATAAATTTCTTTATGCAGGATTGGTGGCGGCCATGCTGTATTTCTCTATGAGAAATAAAATCCCGTCAGAACGGTTAAATATAGTACTTGTGTTAGTTATTATTCCGCTTTTGTTTTTCGATTTAACGAAGTCTATTGCCACGCGATTGCTTCAGTATAGACAGAAGCATCAGCAGGTATATACCAGAACTATTGTCGTGGGAATTCTATCTGCATTTATAAGTTTTGTAGGCGTTAGATATTTCAATTTAGGGTATATTGCTTGGCTTTATTCTCAAGCTATTTCTTCGGCTTTATTGGCGGGTTATTTTGGATATTTCTTATATGTGAAAGAACGCATTCGCCCGTCGTTTCATTTCAACAAGAATGAAATTGTTTCCGATCTTAAAATTGCGACACCGCTTATTCCGAAAGATTATGCGACTTATTTATTGAATTCGTCCGACAGAGTTTTGCTTGATCGATTTGGTATTTCGCAGAATAAAATTGGTCAATACAGCATTGCATATTCGTTCGCGTCTTATTTCGAAAATATTCAGGCTCAGGCGAATCAAGTTTTGGCACCCATTGTTTTTGATTTGTATAAAACAGGAAGTGAATTGGCTATGCAAACCGTGGGTAGGCTCATCCGAGCGTGGTTTTACATTTCGTTGCTGATGGCAACGCTATTGGGGTTGTGGATTCCGGATATTTTCAGATTGCTTTATCGCAAAGCGGAGTTGAGTGCAGCTTATCCAATGGCTATAATTCTCATTTTCGGATTTTGCTACCGGCCCATTTATGTCGCAATTGTAGACAAAGCTATTTTTGAAAAGCGAACGATGGAGGTTCTGAAAATAACCGTGGTTGCTGCTCTTTCGAATGTTTTATTGAATCTGATTTTCATAGGGTATTATGAGACATGGGCAGCTACATTCAACACGGTGATAGCTTATTTCATTATGGGCGTGGCGGGATATTTTTTAATTAAAAACAATGAGGTTTTTCGCAAAATTATTCGCCCGTTTGAACTCATAGCAACAATTGCAATTGTTGGAGCTGTTGTCTTTTTCATACGAGATCTTTCTTGGGTATGGCGATTAGGGGCCACAGGAATAGTGTTAGTAGGCATTTTGGTTTGGCTTAAAACAAGCGGCAGAAGGATATGGAATGAATTGAATAACTTGCGACATGAGTTATCACCCCGTTGGTAGTTTCACAAAAGATTCAGAGGTTAAGCTGGGAAAAATTCAAAAAGAGAATCGTGTTTTGTTGTGCACTCAAAAGAGCTTGTCTGAGCCATATATTCGTTGGATTCGTTTTATGCGAGACCATATTTTACCCAATCAACTCGACTGGAAGTTGATTGTGAAACTTCATCCACTTGAATCTGAAGAAGATAAATATTTAAAAGAGGCTAATGAGCGGGTAGAGATTCTCCCAATTTCCACTCCGCTAAATGAAGAATTCATGCGAGCTAAAATTCAAGTTAGCATATACAGCACAACTTTTTACAATGCCTTGGGAATGGATGTGAAAAATTACACACTGAATCAGATTGGTTTTTCAAATGATTATGCCTCGGAAATGGTAGAGATGGGTATTGCAGAGTCATTGAAGAACGAAGAGGATGTAATCGCTAAATATAAAGCCACATCACATGAGTCGAACCATTTGACAAGGGATGACGTTTTTTTGCCTTTTCAACCGAGAATGATGAATTTTTAAACGAAAAACCTCTTTTGTTCATCTGTCATTTGTTACATTTGTTCATATCCTTACTACTATGAAAAGAGTTTTATACATAGCATTTATAGTTTTCGGCTCATTGAATTCTTTTGCCCAGGCAACTTCTGCAACGGCTGTGAACACTATTCCAGGGAATTACGTCTTTAATGCTGTGGGATCTCCATCATCTCCAATAACAGCTACGAGTCATTGTTTAGTTGAAACAACAGGTGAACCAACATCTACGTGCACAACAACGGCCCCAACAAATGCTTGTTGGTTCAGATTTACCGTTCCAGCAGGAACGTTGTCAGCAGCAGTTAGAATTACGGTTGTTCCTTCAGGATTTGATGCTTCAGTAGATTTTTACGCAGGAACGGCACTAGCGCCCATCTATAGAGAATGTCAAAATTCTGGAGGGGTAGGAGCTACGGAAATATTAAGGACGACCTGGGCAAATAACCCAGTAAATCCAGGAACAGAATATTATTTCAGAGTTGGATCGAATGGAAGTTCTCTATCTTGTTTTACTGTAAAAGTTGAATTCTACCCAACAGCTGTTTTGGCATCTTCTCCAAATCCTACTCTAGATGTTGGTTTGCCTGGATACAGTGTAAATAATCCTATTAAGCGGAACAATCCATCTTTAGCTCAACACAATAGTTTAGTAACGTCAACTCGTTTTCGATTTGTTGATCAAGCAAATCCCACAGTTACTGCATGCCTGGGAAATACAGGGGTTTCTAGCTTAAATCAAATACCTTTATATTCATTCCCATGTATTTGTTACGGAACGAATTATGACGTTTATATTGAAATTCAAATGGATGGAATTTGGTGCGGTGAGGGCCAAGTAAGAACTCTCACGATGGAACCCTATCCTAATAATTCGGTTACCAACACTCCATGCACAATGTTTACGTTGCAGTACGGAGTATTAAATTCGACATATTTAGGTCCAAACGCAATTGCTGAATGGGAATTTTCTCTTGGGGGAACCGTTGTCGCCACCGCTCAATCTTTACAGGGAAATAGTGCGATGTTTTTAAACATTCCAGCACTTTCATGTTTGAGATATGCAAGAATTTATTCAGTTAGAATTAGAATGAATTATTGCAATGTATGGGGGAGTTGGAGCGCACCATATTGTTTAATTACAGCGCCAATTCCTTATTTAACAATTACAGGTCCACCACCGAGTTATACCAATATTTGTGGAACCACTATTTCACCTTATTCCTATATCTATTCCCAATTTACCCAAGGTGCGAGTCAATACATTTGGCAAATTGCTATGGTAAATCCATCCGCACCGCAAACCCCTTTAGCACCTGCAATTGTAACTACAACTGCAAACCAGATTTTGGCTTTGAATCAGTTTGGATTAGTTACAGGAAATTCATACAGAATTGCCGTGAAACCGAAATTAACTTCCTGCAGTTCTCCCCAAGAAGGAGACTACGGCCAATTTTGCGTTGTTACTATAGGTGCTTTAATGGCTCCGAATGATCCGAGTGCAATGGAAGTTATGAATGATGAAATTCATGTTGAAAGGAATGCAGCAGATATTATGGAAGTGGATAACCAAGGAAATGTCGCGGTCATTTCATTCCAAGGAATTGAAGAAAAGATGGCCACAATTCGAATCACCGATGAGCGTGCTTTAGGAAAAGGAATGATTCAGTTGGTTGGAATGAACGGACAAATGCTTTTTTCAAAAGACGTTTTCATTGAATCGTTGGATCAATTGATTCAAGTGCCACTTCCTTCGAATATTGCTTCGGGATTGTATATGGTGTCTTTCAGAACGCAAGAGCACACGGTTACAGAGAAGTTCCTTTTTCGGGGCGAATAATCATTCGCCCTTGTAAGTTAGGGGCGAATGCTCAGGAGTTAGGGCGAATGATTATTCGCCCCCTATCTCTTAAGGTTTTCCTTAATCTCTTGCATAAACTCTGAAGCAAAGACAAAGTTATTCAGAGCCGTATTTTCAGATTTCAATAGGTCATGCTTATTGCCTTGCCATTCAACTCTTCCACCGCTAATGAAATTGATGTTATCGCCGATTTCCATAACGGAATTCATGTCGTGACTTACCACAATAGTTGTGGAACCGAGGTCGTATGTGATGGAGCGAATGAGGTTGTCTATAACAATAGAAGTTTCCGGATCTAAACCTGAGTTAGGCTCATCGACAAACAAGAATTTCGGATTCATGATAATTGCCCGAGCAATTCCTGTTCTTTTTTTCATACCTCCCGAAAGTTCGGCTGGATATAATTTGTTTTTACCAACAAGATTTACGCGTTCAAGGCATTCATTCACTCGAACTAATTTTTCGTCGAAGCTAAGGTTACTATACATCGTAAGCGGAAACATAACGTTTTCCTCTACAGTCATAGAATCGAATAGAGCAGCTCCCTGAAATAACATTCCCACTTCCTGACGAATTGCTTTGTGTTGATCTTCGTTCATGTTGAAGAAATCAATGCCATCGTAAAGGACGCCCCCAGTGTTTGGCTCTAATAAACCAACCATGCATTTCAGCAAGACACTTTTCCCTTGACCACTTCTGCCAATAATAAAATTCACTTTTCCGGGAAAGAAGTCGATGTTAATGTCTGTGAGCACTTGAACATCTTTGAATGCTTTCGATATGTTCTGAACCTGAATCACAGCAGTAATATTTGAGTAAGCAAATAATTTCCAACCATTACTGCAACCATGCTATAGACCACTCCTTTGGTGCTTGATTTTCCAACTTCCACTGCACCACCGCTTGCATAATAACCGTGGTATGCTGGGATAGTAGAAAGAATGAAGGCAAAGAAAACAGTTTTTATAAGCGAATAGACAATTCCGTAACTGTCGAAATCGTACTGAATGCCGTAAACGAAATCGTTGAGTGAAACAGCTTTAGTCATGGTTCCTACAAGAGCACCCGAACAAATACCCACGCTCATGGCTAATAGAACCAAAAAGGGAAACATGACCGTAGATGCAATTAATTTAGGTAGAATTAAATAACTCGCAGAGTTCACACCCATAATGTCCAACGCGTCTATTTGCTCTGAAATGCGCATGGTGCCAATTTCCGATGCAATGTTACTTCCGACTTTGCCGGCCAACACAAGGGCTACAATGGTGGAAGAAAATTCATAGATCATGGTCTGTCTGGTGGTATATCCAACTGTCCATTTCGGAATCCAACCGCTTTCAATATTTACAGCCGTTTGAAGTGTCACTACTGCACCCATAAAAAAAGAGAGCAAGGCAACAATTCCAACCGATTGCACGCCAATTTTTATCATCTCATCGGAAATCAGCGGGCGATAGATGTTCTTTTTTTCTGCACGCGAAAAAACCCTGCGCATGAGCAAAAAATAACGTCCAAAATTTCCTAATATTCCTGTCATGATTTAAACTTACGCCGAAGGTAGTTTATTTTTTTTGAGTGTAATAATTTTTGAAGGGATAGCTATTCTTGCGCGATAGTCTGTATTTTCGAAGCATGAAGAAATTATTCTATTTGTTCGTTGCGGCAATTATAGTGGTCGGTGTTGCTTCGTGTAACAATCCGAAACGCGCTGCGAAACGCGCGCATAAAAATTGCAATTGTCCTACTTGGGATTAAGTTCGTTTAGGCATGGCTAAATCCAATGATTTAGAAACTGCTTTAACTCCATTCTTACCCGGTGGTTCAGTAGTGAAGGTGTGTGAAATGTTGCGGGCTTATCCGCACGATTTGGTTATTACCAAAGGTCGCAGCACCAAGCACGGTGATTTCCGATATGCTCCCGGCGAACGCTACAAGATCACAGTCAACCACAACCTCAATCGATACGCTTTCCTAATCACGCTTATGCACGAATTGGCTCACTTGGTTTGTCATGTGCGTAACGGACATTTCGTGAAGCCACACGGAGCTGAATGGAAGCAATGCTTCAAGGAAACACTTGCTCCTTTTGTGAATGTGAATTTGTTTCCGTTAGATCTAGAGAAAGCCATTCAACGCTACTTGAATAACCCGGCTGCTGCGACTTGCAGCGATGTGGATTTATCTAAAACGCTTGCGCTTTACGACAGATCAAGTCACGAGAATATTATCATGGTCGATGATCTTCCAGACGGTGCGAAATTTTTATATGGAAAGGACAAGCGCGAATTCGTTCGCTTGAACAAACGTCGTCAACGTATTTTGTGCAAGGAAATGAAAACAGGCAGCGACTATTTGTTTTCTCCGCTAACCAAAATCTGGAAGCTTTAGTTAAGCCTTTTTTCTTCTCTGAATTTCACTTTCAATCAATGACAACTCTCTTCCCGTCTGTCCTTTAACCGAAGTGTTTTCCTGAGCTCTTCTCAGTAAGTAAGGCATGACTTCTTTAATAGGTCCATAGGGCAGGTATTTCGCTACGTTGTAATTCGCGTGACTGAGGTTGTAGCTAATGTGATCGCTCATTCCGAAAAGTTGAGCGAAATAAATTCGCTTGTCGTTACTCGCAATTCCACGTGCATTCATTTTTTCAACCAGCATAGCCGAACTCTCTTCGTTGTGAGAACCGCAGCAGATAGCAATGTCTTCAATGTGATCTAAACAATAGTCGACCGCTAAATTGAAATCGCGATCTGTATTTTCTTTTGAAGATTGAATGGGATCCACATAGCTCATTTCCGCAGCACGCTTGCGTTCCTTTTCCATATAGGCACCTCGCACCAACTTCACAGCAGTCTTCGCTCCCTTTTCACGCAAGCGAGTATGCATTGCTTTCAAATACGCAAGTCGATCGTGTCTGTATAATTGAACCGTATTGTAAACGATGAAATTTTTCTGGTTGAATTGAACCATCATGTTTTCCGCAAGCTCGTCAATCGCATCTTGAATCCAAGAGTCTTCCGCATCTAAAAACAACGCCACATTTTTCTTGTAAGCGTGCTCGCAAATGCTGAACACGCGTCCAGCAGCGCGTTCCCACTCAACTTCTTCATTTGATGAAAGCGCTTGCTTTGCATTTACTTTTTCCAACAGAGAAAATCTGCAAATCCCTGTTACTTTGAATACGCTGAAAGGAATATCATTGTTGTTCTCCGCAGCATCAATGGTGCGCTTGATTTCATCTGCCGTGAAGTCGAAATCTTTTTCGTTTTCTTTTCCTTCTACACTGTAATCGAGAATAGAGCCAATACCACTTTTTGCCAAGTGGTGCGCGGCTTTCTTGCTTTCTGAAATATTAACTCCGCCACAGAATTGTGAAAAGATATTTTTCTTAATCGCCCACCCAATCGGGATTCCTAGCCCAACCGCGAGATTCGTCAGGGTGCCACCCAATTTTACCAAACTTGGAGAAGCTATCAGTTTGAAGAGCCAAAACGAACGCTTCAATTGGCCGTTATTTTTATGTTGAAAAGCTACCGCGGTATTTTCGAAATTTACGCTACTCATTGCTGCAAAGATATTCGTCTTGTTTGGTTTTTCACTCTGTTTTATTCTGTTCCATCGTATCTTTCGACCACAAATTAAAAGTCATGAAAGCAGCACAAGATTTTATCAACGAAAATAAAGATCGTTTCTTAAACGAGTTGTTCGAACTACTACGTATTCCAAGCATTAGCGCGGATATGGCCTACAAAGAAGAGGTAGCGAAATGCGCAGATTTGGTGGCGAAGCATCTTCGCGACGCAGGAGCAGATAACGTAGAAGTTTGTATCACAAATGGACATCCGATTATATACGGAGAGAAATTAATTGATCCAAGCAAGCCAACGATTTTGGTATACGGACACTACGATGTCCAGCCAGCAGATCCAATTGAATTGTGGCACACGCCTCCGTTCGAGCCAACGATTAAGAAAACAGAGATACACCCTGAAGGTGCAATTTTTGCTCGTGGGTCTTGCGATGACAAAGGACAAATGTTCATGCACGTGAAGGCGTTTGAAGCTATGTGGAAAACGAATTCACTTCCATGTAATGTTAAGTTCATGATTGAAGGAGAAGAGGAAGCAGGTTCAACCAACCTTGGTCCTTTCTGCATGGCGAATAAAGAAAGATTGAAAGCCGATGTGGTTTTGATTTCAGACACGAGCATAATTGCGAACGACGTTCCAAGTATCGACTGTGGCTTAAGAGGATTAAGTTATGTTGAAGTTGAAGTAACAGGATCGAATCGCGATTTACACAGTGGTGTTTACGGCGGTGGGGTTGCTAATCCGATTAACGTATTGGCGAAGATGATTGCTTCACTTCACGACGAGAATAATCACGTTACCATTCCAGGTTTCTATGATAGCGTTCAGGAATTAACAGCTGAAGAGCGCACAGCGTTGAATTCAGCGCCTTTCGATGAAGAGGCTTACAAGAAAGATTTGGGTATAGACGCTTTGTACGGTGAAAAAGGATATTCTACCATTGAGCGTACTGGCGTTCGTCCAACCTTGGATTGTAACGGTATTTGGGGCGGATACATTGGAGAAGGTTCTAAGACCGTTCTTCCATCAAAAGCATTCGCAAAGATTTCAATGCGTTTGGTGCCTCATCAAACCACCGATCAGATCACTGAAATGTTTTCGAATCACTTTAAATCTATTGCACCTGCCGGTGTTCGTGTTGAAGTTCGTCCGCACCACGGAGGTGAGCCGGTTGTTACTCCAACAGACAGCAAAGCATACATTGCGGCATCAGATGCCATGGAGAAAACTTTTGGCAAAAAGCCAATTCCAACGCGCGGAGGAGGATCTATTCCTATCGTTGCCATGTTCGAGTCTGAATTGAACCTGAAGTCTGTTTTAATGGGCTTTGGATTGGATACAGATGCGTTGCATTCACCAAATGAGCACTACGGGTTAGTTAACTACTATAAGGGAATTGAAACCATTCCATATTTCTTCGATAATTTTTCGAAGTAATTTTCGTTCGGATTGAAATAGAAAAAGGGAGAGTCTTATGAGAAAGAAAAGAATTTCAATTCAATGGCTATTGATAATTTTCACATCGTTCGCTTTTACCTCTTGTGAAATATATCAAGAGGTAAAGGTGAAGCGCGTGGAAGATTTCGATCTTTCAGAATTAACCAACAATCATGTGGCTGCGGTTTTACGAATTGGTCTTGAAAATCCCAATCCGTATAAAATAACGCTTTATGAATCGGATCTTGAGCTCCGCATCGACGGCAATGTTGCTGGAACCTTATCGTTAGCAGAACCCGTCGTCTTGGGCCCAAAATCTTCTCAGGTTTATGATGTGAAAGTCTTTACGAATATTACAGATGTAGAAGGATTTTTAGGGAATGCACTTTCTCTGATGTTCAAAGATGAAATTGAACTTCAGGCTTCGGGATATGTTGAAGCGAAAGGTTTGGGTGTGAAGAAAATGGTGCCCTTGAGCTTTACGAAATCCATTAACCGCAAAGCTTTCAAATTAAATTAAAGGATCTATTAATTCAGCAGGCGTCTGATGCGGAAGAAGGTGCACTCCTCTTAATCCTGCGCGAATAGATCCTTCAACATGCTGAATTGAATCGTCGATGAAGATTGTTTTTTCTGGCGTGAGTCCATGAATGCGACAAATTTCTAAAAAGGATTCAGGGTCTGGTTTGCGCATCCCGAGCACATTACTGTAATGAACGAATTCAAAAGCCGATTTGAATTTTTCTATCCCGTATGTGTTTTCAATCATTCGCTCGAAAACTTCAACATGCAATTCATTCGTATTGCTGAAGATGAATGTGCGAATGCCTTTTTCTTTCAACGTGAAAATATAGTCAACACGCTCTGGAATTAAATGAAGTAAAATGCAGTTCCAGGCTTCTTCCAATTCTATACGGGAAGCATTCGGAAGATAATTTGAAATCCAATCGTAAAAAGAATCTCCCGGAACTTTTCCTGTTTCTAACAAATCGAAAATTTCATTCTGCATGGCCTGGGAGTAGACTGCTTTAAAAGAGTCCATTCCTAGCGCTTCGAAAGCTTTTGCGGGGGCGTTGTAATCTATTCCAAATAGCACACCTCCAAAATCGAAAATTACCGCTTCATAATTCATGAAGCCAAAGGTAAGTTAAGATTAGAATTCTGGGATTTTCTCTCCTGTTTTTGCTTCGAACAAAGCGCGAAGCAAGGCATACTTTTCACGAAGATCAGTCAATTCTTTTTTCACCGCAACGATGTCGTTTTCCAAACTTTCTGCTTTCAATTCATTTGCTTCTTCTAATGAAGAACCACTTGAAAGAAGTTTAGAGTAAAGCGAAAAGAAATCTGTATCTAAGGCTTTCGACAAATCGAATAAAAGTCTCGAATCAACAGAATCTCTTCTGTAAATTCCGTAAACGTTTTGCTTAGATGTGTTTATGATCTTAGCCAATTCTGTTGGTCCAAGACGCAAATCTTTAGCTCTGTTCTTAATACGTTCTCCTATGCGCATAATTAGGTTTTGATTGGAACTCAAAACAAAACTAAAGCGTTGTAAACGTATCTAAATAAAGTGTTAATTTTCTTTCAACCAAGAAGATGAGCTAATCACGGTTTTTGCGCGATCCAATTGTTGAAGAGCTGCTTCGTAATTGTCTTCGCTTCCTGAAGAAACCAGCTGAAGATTTCCTTTTCTAGAGGAAAGCGCGGCGCTGAAACCTTTCTTCTTTAAGTCGCGAACCAAACGTTTGGCATTATCAGAAACGGCGAAGGCGCCGACAATAACTTCGTATTTCTTTTTACTTGTTGAAACCGCCTCAGTTTCTTCTGCGCGAATTGGAGTGGTTTCCGCAGTCTCATTAACCGCAGGAGCAGGCACAATGTAAGTATCTGCCGTTACGGTGTATGTTGGAATAGTTCTCGTAACAGCTGGGGTGTATTGAGCAACACGACTTTTCGTTCCAAAAAGTTTGAAGGAAGCATATTGCCAGTCTGTCGATTCAATTTTATGTGAAAGAGCGAATATTCCAACACCTAAAATAGGAAGTGCTAAAACTGCTGCAGCTTTCCATATCCATTTAGATCCTTGCTCAGCGCGTTTCTCAAGCACGGAAACGTCGTCAGTTAAAGGCTCTTCTATTTTACGCTCAACAGGAACAAGAATAATCTTTTCTAATCCGAATGATTCAAGTGAGAAATTTCCTTTGCTATCTGGAATGAATTGAATTTTTCCAAGTCGATCTTGAAATAATATTCCAATTCCTTTCCAAGAAATTTTTTCACCACGAAGTAAAGTGTTCGACTGCTCTTTTACCCATGCTTCCAATTCAATTTTCCCTTCTCCGTATGTGCAGTTGTTCAACACGCAGAGTGCAGAAACCAACAAGCCGTCGTTTTCTTTTATTTGAGGATTGAATCCGATTGTTTTTTGAGGAGGGTAGACTGTGTGCAGATTCGTATTCAAAGTTGCACCCTTGTATTTTGCAATGAATCCACCCATTCCCGGAAGGACCACACAATCGTTGGAGTACAATAAATCTTTGATTAGGTTTTCGAACTGCATAATGCGAAAATACGGAATTTTATTGGTCTTACAAGACTACGCCTGATATTTCACTAGATCTTCTGGAGTGTCTATTCCTGTTGAGTCGTGGGAAGTCACTACTACCGAAATAGTTAAGTCATGCTCCAACCAACGAAGTTGTTCCAGCGATTCGGTCAATTCCAATGGAGCTGCTTTCAGATGATTTATTTGTTGAAGGGCATTCGTCGTGTATGCATAAACTCCCAGATGTTTAAAGTAATCGGGTTCGCCATTTCGAGCAAAGGGAATGGTTGATCTTGAAAAATAGAGGGCTCTTCCTGAAGCGCTGAATACCACTTTTACTCTATTCGAATCATTCGCTTCTTCGCTGTTTTCCATTTGAACCGCTAAAGTCGCGATATCGGTTTTTGAAGCGATTAGGGCATTCGAAAGTTCTTCCAACGATTCAACATGAACAAAAGGCTCATCGCCTTGAATGTTCAACACAAAATCGAAATGCCCCTCAATGTTCGGAAGGAGTTCGCAAATGCGCTCAGTTCCGCTGTTACAATCTTCTGAAGTGTAAAATGCTTTGCATCCGTATTCCACAACATGATTGAATATGCGCTCGTCGTCTGTGGCCACCCAGACGTCCTGAAGCGATTGGCATTTCTTCGCTTGGTCTATTACCCTTCGAATCATGGATTTTCCGTTGATCTCAATCAATGGTTTTCCTGGGAAACGCGTACTTCCGAAACGAGCGGGAATAATACCAAGACCTTTCATGCTACAAACTTAAGGTGTATTGCACCATGGTTACTCGGGGTTCTTCAATAGCAAGTGGACGAATAGCATATTCGCGGTTTAAAACGTTGTTCATGATAAGAGCAATTTTATGTTTTTCTGAAAAGGTATAGCCAACTCGCGCATCGAAAACATAATCACCTTTGGTGTGATTGGAGCGCCAAGAATTAATTCCCGGATTGAATAAGCTAGGAAGATCATTTTCAAGCTGCGAAAAGGCTTTATCAATGTTTTGCATGTGTGAATTTGCCCGAAAGCTTATTCCTGAATTTAATGCACCGCGGGTTGCACCAACATCTATTCTTATAAGGTGTTGCATGCGATATTTCAAAATATTGTTATTGGTATTTTCGCTTGTGGTTAAATAGGATGCTTGAGAAAATTGTGGGCTTAAAACTGTTCCTGGGGGTTTTTCCGTTTGAGAATAAACAAAATTAGGAGTAGTACTAACTGGTTTGGTATACGTGTAGCCCGCCAACACATCGAATCGAGTCTTGCGAATGTTACCGGTTCCCATAATACTTAGTTCAGCACCTTGAACTTTCGCTCCACCGGTATTCAAACTCTTGAAACCTATTGCTTTTGCAAACTCTTCTTCTGTTAAGTTCTGAGCAGGAATAGCAGTCCATTGACCAAAAGTGAATTCAATAAAATTTCGAAACTCTTGTTGGAATACAGCTACGTCAATAAATCCTTTGAACTCGACAATTTTAAATCCTTGCTTAACTCCAATTTCGGCATTGTATGAAGTTTCTGGTTTTAAGTCTGGATTTGCAAAAACCTGAATGGCACCCAAACCCGTTACAATGAACTTCTCTGCTATACTTGGGAAGCGATATCCTTGTCCGTATGAAGCGCGGATGTAGGTTGCTTGTCCCAATTTGTAATTTGCACCAGCTCTAAATACAGGTTTGCCGTTCTTTTCACTGTTCAAAACAAATTGCTCGTAGCGCACACCACCTGAAAGATTCAGGCGCTCCCCAATTTTTTTATCGACTTGAAAATAGGCAGCAGTATTTCGTGCTTGGTTGTGTCCGTCTGGATTTCCACCGACAAACAATTGCCCTCGTGCATCGGTATTTGTGTTCACCACTCCAGCAGTCGTAGTTAGATCTTTAATTTTATTGAGCTCCCAATTTTTCTGCACTTGATATTCCGTGTAGAACACATCCGAGAAATTCCCTTGATTGTTATCGTTGTTGTTGTCTAGCGATTGCCATCTCGATTTCAACGAGTGTACCGTGCCTTTTTTACTCGTGTATTGAATGGAAGGGTCTACTGTGTACAATTGCTGAATGGTGCGTGTAGCGCTGCCCGCATAAGCTCCGTACAACCCATTAGAGCTATTATCCCAAATCAAAGTAGCCAGTGAGTTGCCGGTTGAATAAATCCCAGCAAGACCAATGTAAAGTCGGTCTGCTAAACGGTATCGAAGATTCAGATTTAAGCGCGCTCTGTTGGCGGCGTTGTAACGATCGACGTTCGTAGGATTATATCCGCCGTTTGAAAAACTGCCGTCTGCAGTGTCTTTAATTGGACCCAAGTGCCCATCATCGTATTGCACGCTGGAAGCAAGAACAAAATCAAGTTTTCCAAATTTTTCTGAATGAAGAAAATTAATCCCGCTTTTCATTCCTTGTCGGTTCCAATACACAGCTGAAGCTGATTGCGGCTTGGAATAAAATCCGTGGTAAACAGAAACTTTTGTTTTTGGTTTTAAAGTGGGGTAGGCGGTTCTGAAGTTGATGACACCACTTAATGCCGAACTACCGTAAAGCACGCTGCTCGCACCTTTGATGATTTCAACTTGCGATACATTTTCTGTTGGAAGAAATCCCCAACTTGGCTTTCCGGCATCTCCGCTTAGAATGGGAATGTTATCTACCAATACTTGAACCCGACTTCCTGCCCCAAAACTATACCCGCTTCCACTGCGGATTTGAGGTTCATCATCTACAATGGCAACACCCGGAGTTTGTTGCAAAATCTCGTCAATGTTCACCGCGTTTTTATCTTCAATTAATTTCGGTTGAATAACCTCCATACTTACTGTAACCTCACCAATGTTCTGCTCATATCTTCCCGCAGAAACAACAACCAAATTCATTTGATTGTCGTTCGACATTAATGCTATGTTGAATTCTTGATTCGCCGTTAGACTAATTTCTTTTTTGAAAGTCTGGTGGGTTAAGTAGGCGGCAATAAGAGTGTAGTTTCCTGCAGGAGCTTCTATGCTGAAGTTTCCTTCTGGCGTAGAACTCATTCCGTAAGAAGTGTTTTCGAAATACACCAACACAGCGCCAAGTGGCTTTTGTGATTGCGAATCGGTGATTTTCCCTGTGAGTTTTATAGTTCCAGCTTGTGCCCAAGATGAAAGGCACAACAATAAACCCAAAAGGGTCAGGAGGTTTTGCTTAAGGTTCATATAGCAATAATAAGAAATACTTTTTAAAAAGATACAACCCTACAATTTCTCAAACGAAATAGTAGAAGTTTGTTCGAAGTAAGCTTCAAGCAACGCGATCGTATTTGGAAGTTCATGCAACACGACTATATCTCCGCACTTCGCTAATTTCAGGTCGTTTAATTGCGCCTCGAATTTTTTATTCGAATCGAAATCACCGGGCATTAATGTCCATCCAATCAATGGAAATTTATTTTTCAAATAGTTGTATTGCCAAACTCGTAGTTTACCATAGGGAGGTCTGTATAGCAGTGTTGAAGGAATAGAATTGGGTAGTTTGAAATTCTTTAACAGTTCAACACGATTGAGCTTTCGTGAATTCGTGTGCTCGTTGCAATGAAAACCTACAGAGTGATTTCCTTCCAAAATTTGTTGGACAAGTTCAGGATATTTCTCGGCGTTCTTTCCCAATAAAAAAAAAGTTGCACGCGCATTGTGCTTTTTAAGAAGTACAAGTAATGGTATGGTGACCGCTGGATTCGGCCCGTCGTCGAAGGTCAGATATACCGCTTTTGAATGTTCAATGCGCCAAGTGACTTTGTTGAAGAGCCTTTGAAAAACACGCGGGGTGCGAACGAAATACCGGCTCATAGTTTTCGGGCTAAAATAAAATCGCGTTTGTAGTTGACTTGAATTCCATCTTCGTTGAATGCTTCAAAGGTAGCAATGTAAATGCCTATTGCAAGTGCTTCGCCATTATCAGAAAGTCCATCCCAAATGGCATTGCCTTCAGGACCTAAATATTCATTTCGAATCAACCGTTTGACGCGAATGCCACGCTCGTTGTAAATGGTCAAATTACCCACGCACCCTGATTTCATTTCTGAAAAATGAAATTGAATAACATCCTCCATTCCATCATTATCAGGAGAGAAAATAGATGACGAAAGTTCGAAGACTCCGCTCATATTTTCGATTGAAATCGATTGTGAGTTAGCGACTCCGGGTGTCGCGAAACCGGAAGCTTCTGAAGCACTGTGCCAGTTGCTTTGTTGACCGGTGGGCATTACGTCTGAGAGCCTTTCAAGCGAGACGCCTTCGAACGAATTGAGCAATTGGAAATGCATGGATTCAGAATAAGTCAATTCATCAATAATTTCATTTTGATTCGAGTAAATAATGCATGTTCCATCTGAATTGTTGAAGGAAGGAAGCACACTTAACTGAATGATATTTTTTGTTTGAATGGAAGGGTACAATTCTTCAAGATTCTTTTCATCTTCCGTAAAGACAATGAACTCATTCGGTAGAATGATTCGTCCCTCTGTAGTTCCCATTTCATTGTCAGCGCCTGAATTCAAATATCCGTTTGCAATGGACAAATTTTTAATGCATACAGCGTTTGCAGTCGTATTTCGAAGTTCAACAAAGTCGAAACCGCCAACATATGGATTGAAGAGAATTTCATTGATGACTAAATTTTCCAAAGAAGCATTTTCAGGATATCCCCATTCGAAAGAAATTAAAGTAGTATTTCCACTGCAGTCGGAAACGCCTTCTAGTGTGTAGTTGAATATAGAAGAGTCGAGTAATACAGAAGCGACAAGATTAATTTGTGTTGAAGGGTTATTGGAAAAGAAATTTCCAACCAAATTTTCTTCTTGAAATAAATTTCCATTAAGGGTAACTGGTTCGTTGAAATGAAGAGCAAGTGAACTGTCTTCAAGTGTTAGATAGAGCAATTCAGGTTTCCTAACATCGGGCATCAGCGAGTAAACAGAGTTCTCATATCCTGGTGAATTTCCAATTTCATTTTCACACGCTTTCCAATTGTTGGAATTGCTGCACGGTAAATTCGGATTCACTAATTCAAGGGACCATCCGCCGTCGGCTTTGAACGAGTTGTCGAACCAATCAATGCTGTAACGTATGCTGTCTAGGTGCATTCCGTTCATGCTTAGTTTTAAAAGCATTCCAGAATTGGTTAAAGTCGGAAATGATGGAATAAGAAGTTTGTTGGATGTGGAGAGAAAAGAAAGGCTTTCGGTAATGTCGCCAAGGATTAAATATTCATTCGGAAGAAGTAATTGCCTTCCTTCAAAAACGCAGCTATTTATGGAGAGTCCATGCAGCTCAAGTGTGTGCGAACTTTTATTCAACACTTCGATAAACTCCGAAGGTATTCCTTGAACTACGGGGTCAGGATCGGCAAGAATTTCAGTGAAAATCAGATCTCCGAATTCAGGTGTTTTCCCTTGATAAATTTCTAGGAAGAAGTTGGAAATATTTCCCTCACAATCTGAAAGTGCAGGTTGTGTTAGCGTGTAGAACGTTTCGGGTTGAAGGTTTGCATTGGAAGTGATAACCACAACGGTATTGGATTCTGAAAATTGAACATTCGAAATCTGAGTGTTGGTGCAAATAAAGTTGCTTGAAAGATTGACAGCAATGCTTTCATTAAAGAGGAGTGTCACTTCATTGGCTTGGTTAACATTCCAACTAATTAATTGTGGGCCTGCGTTATCTGGCGTGATGTTGTAGATGCTATTTTCGAATCCTGGTGTTCCTCCTTGCGTATTGTTCGAAGTGGACCAATTGAATTTCCCGCTGCAGATTTTATTTGGATTCACTTGCTCAAGACTCCAGCCTCCGTCAGATTTTTCTGTGCTGTTGTACCATTCGTCTGTGTAGGATACAATGTCAATTGCGTTGTTGTTGAAGTCTAGCAATGTTAGGCTATCTCCGGCGTTGGTTAATGCGGTAAGGGCTGAAATTCCTATTGAATTAGGGAAAAGGGAAGTGTTGTTTGCGTCGCAGATAATTACATATTCATTCGGATTCAACAGAAAGGGAGGAATGTTTTTTTCTGAAGTTGAATTCACCAACTTCCATCCCGATAATTCATACGGAAGACTGTCTGCGTTGTGGAGTTCGATATACTCTGCGTCCGGCATTCCATTCGACGGAGTCGGATCTGCATAGATTTCATTAATAACAACCGAACGAACGTTCGGTGTATTTATCACAGCAGGAGGAATTTCATTTCCGAAGTAAATATTATCGAAATAGAATTTTGTTGCGTTGGAAGAAGTATAGATGCAACTCATTCCCAAAAAGTTTGTCTGATTGTACGTGTTGTCGAAAATGGAAAATTCTGAAATGAAATTTGTCCCTCCAGATGAGTCAACATTCACGCTCCAATTTCCAACATTGTCTCTTAGGACTTGAATGTTTATGTTGAAGGAAGACGCCACCAATTCTGCTGTTCCGGCAGCCATCTCAACAATACCTATAGGGCCGTCGTCTCGAAAAAATTTTATGGCGTCTGTTGAACCAGATTCTCCGAGTTTTAGAAAATAGCCGGTGCTGTTAGAACCTGACGTTGCATTACCAAAGGAAAGGTCAGGGCCATTCGCAACTAAGTAAATTCTGCTGTGGTTGTTGTCGCTTCCTGAAAACGTTTGTTTCACTGTTAAGCGCCATTCCTTGTTGTCAATGGAGGGGTTACTTGTTTGTGTAGAGAGATAGCTCTGTCCACCGGTTGTGTTGAACACCTGCAATTCTTGATTGGCGTTCACGACGAATATATCAGTGGAACCGCTCCATGTGGGATTCATGTTGAAGTCGCCGTCGCTGAAATTATCGTTGATTTGACAGGGTACAGGCGAGCACGAAGAAAGTGCAAACGCTAGTGGGATAAATTTTTTGTATTGCATGAGAAATGTTTTGTAATTATTCTTTCGAAACTAAAATGCACAAGTAGTAATTTCGTGAAAAACATATGTATGCGAATTGCAGTTGTAGGAGCTACCGGATTGGTTGGAAAAAAGATGCTTCAAATTCTTGAAGAACGTAAATTTCCGTACGATGAAATTATCCCAGTTGCGTCTGAAAAGAGCGTTGGGCAAACAGTTTCTTGTTGCGGAAAAGATTGGACCGTTGTTTCCTTAACCACTGCTGTAGCGGCTTCTCCGGATATTGCATTGTTTTCAGCAGGTGGAGAAACAAGTTTAGAGTGGGCACCGAAGTTTGCAGAAACAGGATGTGTAGTCATAGACAACAGTAGTGCTTGGAGAATGACCGAAGGAGTGCCTTTGGTGGTTCCGGAAATTAATGCACACTGCATAAATGCGCATAACAAGATTATCGCAAATCCGAACTGCAGCACCATTCAAATGGTTATGGTGCTCAAGCCGCTTCACGACTTATATAAGATCAAGCGAGTAGTAGTTTCAACCTATCAAAGTGTTACAGGAACAGGAAAGGTTGCTGTTGATCAATTGATGAACGAACGAGCTGGGAAGGAAGGAGACAAGGCGTATGCACACGTGATAGACATGAACCTTATTCCTCAGATAGATGTATTCCAATCGAACGGTTACACGAAGGAAGAGATGAAGATGATTCTCGAGACCAAGAAGATTATGGAAGACAATTCCATTGCAGTAACCGCTACCGCGGTAAGAGTTCCGGTTATGGGCGGACACTCAGAATCGGTAAATATTGAATTCGAAAATGCTCCAGATATTACTAAATTGAAAGAGGTGCTTAGTTCCTTCCCAGGAATTGAAGTGGTAGATAATATTGAACAAAAACTTTATCCGATGCCTCTTATTCACGCTGCGGAAAGTGATCAAGTTTTTGTTGGACGCATTCGCCTAGATGAGTCGCAAGCGAATTCCTTGAACTGCTGGATTGTTAGCGACAATCTTCGCAAAGGAGCTGCCACCAATGCGATTCAGATTGCAGAATATTTGGTTGCGAAGAAGTTGGTGTAAGCAGTTCTATCCTTCCATTTCAACACTAACGCTTTCCACTTGGTGACCCATTGGAGCGTTAATCTTCGTCAATCGAATTCCAACCGAATGAGCATTCGGGAAGCGAACTTTCATGGCCCCGTGCATGCGAACCAAAACTGTTTCAATCAACTTAGCTCTTACTTTCATTTCAGCGTAAACCAATTCTTTCACCCCCACGTAGTCAATGGTTTTTTCGAGATCATCGGTTTCTGCTGACACTTCGAAATTTCCTTCCAACCAAACATCCACGCGATAATCTCCGCCAATGATTTCCTCTTCTTTCCAGCAACCGTGTTGCGCGCGAACTTGAATATTGTTCAGTTGAATTTTCATTTTATCCTAACTTTTCAATGCATTTTTGAATGCGAGGTAATACATATTCTTTTCCAACCAACGCAGCAACGTGCGATGCGCCAGGTCCCGTAAGTACCCCCGTTAACGCAAGTCTGAACAACGGCATCACGGCGCCCATTCCTAAACTGTTGTCTGCTAAGAATTGTTTCATAGCAGCGTCAATGGATTCAACTGTGAAAGGCTCAAGTGTTTCTAAAACAGCTGACCATTTTTGAAGGATAGGGCCAGACTCACCTACTTTCCATTTCTTCGAAACGGCATCTTCGTCGTAAGAAGTTGGATCTACAAATAAGTATTCACCGTCTAATAAATCTTTCGGAAACACTGCGCGCTCGAGCATAAGCTCAATCACGCCTTCAACATACTCGGCACACACATCATAACCGCGCTCTTGAATGGCGGGCATAATCATTTCCGCTAGTTCAGCACGAGGCGTGTTGCGCATGTATTGTTGATTGAACCACTTCGTTTTTTCCGGATCGAATTTCGAACCCGATTTTCCAACACGCTCAATGGTGAAGGCTTCAACCATTTCATCCATTGTAAAAATTTCCTGGTTGTTGCTCGGTGCCCAACCCAACAAAAGCAACATGTTAATGAAGGCTTTCGGAAGGTATCCGCTTTCGCGATATCCGCTTGAAATATTTCCGGTTTCAGGATCTGTCCATTGCAAAGGGAATACAGGAAATCCTAAACGATCTCCGTCACGCTTGCTCAATTTCCCATTTCCATCGGGTTTCAAAATCAACGGTAAATGTGCAAACAACGGTGCTTCCCATTCGAATGCTCTGTACATCATAACGTGAAGCGGCGCTGAAGGCAACCACTCTTCCCCACGAATAACGTGGCTAATCTCCATGGAGTGATCGTCTACAATATTCGCCAAGTGATAGGTTGGCATTCCGTCTGACTTGTAAAGTACTTTGTCGTCGAGTTCGTTTGTAGAGAATACCACCCATCCGCGAATAATATCTTGAAATCTTACTTCTTCGTTTCTTGGCATTTTGAAACGCACAACGAACGGTTCTCCTTTTTCCAATCGAGCCGCAACGTCGTCAGCAGGAAGGGTCAATGAGTTCTTCAAGGTCATGCGCGAAATGCTGTTGTATTGCCAGTTCGGCATCTTCGCTAATTCGGCTTGCTTGCGAATGTTGTCTAATTCTTCAGGAGTATCGAATGCATAATAGGCCCAGCCTTTTTCAATCAATTCTACCGCATACGCCTTGTACATGGGCTTTCTTTCGCTCTGACGATAAGGCTCATGTTTTCCGCCGTAACCAACACCTTCAGTGGGTTCAATGCCGCACCATTTCAATGAATCTAAAATATACTGTTCAGCACCTGGAACATAGCGTGTTTGATCGGTGTCTTCAATTCGAATGATAAAATCGCCACCGTGTTTCTTAGCGAAAAGATAGTTGTATAATGCTGTACGAACTCCACCCATGTGCAAAGGGCCAGTGGGACTAGGAGCGAAACGAACACGAACTCTTGGTGATGTCATAATAGTTTTTGAAAGTGTGCAAATTTACAATAATAGTGGGCTTGATTACAATTTAGAACCTTCGGCTAGCGCGTTAAACAGACGATTAGCTTTATCCATGTTTGGTACTTCTGGAAATGCAATGCGCAGCGTCTCATCTTTCTCATACATTTTTCCAGCAACTGGATTGAGTTTAATGAAGTTCAAGATGCGCGTGAATGCTTCGCTTTGGTAGAATGGAGAATCTTGTTTAGAAACGAAATAGCCAATCATTTTACCACTCTTCAACACTAGTTTTTCGAATCCAATTTCTCTTGCCTTCCAACGTAAACGCATAGTATCTATCAATTGAATAACGGGCTTTGGAATAGGACCAAATCTATCTTCAAGATCTTTTGAGAATTTCTGAATTTCTTCTTCCTTCTCCATATCGTCGAGCGCTTTGTACAGGGCAATACGTTCGGAAATATTTCCAACATATTCATCTGGAATAAGCAATTCAAAGTCGGTTTCGAGCACAGTATCTTTTACGAAGGAAGCGGTCTTTTTCATTTCCTCTTCGTACAATTCCTGGAAGTGCTCTTGCTTCAATTCTTGCAGTGCTTCATCTAAAATTTTCTGATACGTCTCGAATCCCAATTCATTAATGAATCCGCTTTGTTCGCCTCCTAACAAATTTCCTGCGCCGCGAATGTCTAAATCGCGCATAGCAATGTGCATTCCCGATCCGAGATCCGAGAACTGCTCAATGGCAGTTAAGCGTTTCTTCGCATCGTCTGTGAGCATATGAGTAGGGGGACTTAACAAATAACAAAATGCTTGCTTGTTGTTTCGTCCTACACGTCCGCGCAATTGGTGAAGATCGCTCATTCCAAAATGATGCGCATCGTTAATGATAATCGTATTCGCATTCGGAATGTCAATTCCACTTTCAACAATGGAAGTGGAAACTAACACGTCGAATTCTCCTTCAATAAATTTGTTCATCACCTCTTCCAAGTCTTCTCCGCTCAGCTGTCCGTGGCCTATGCCAATGCGCACATCGGGACAGACGCGTTGAATCAATCCGGCCATTTCGCGAAGGTTTTGAACGCGGTTGTGCACGAAGAAAACTTGACCACCTCGCTGCACTTCGTAGCTAATGGCATCGCGAACAATTTCTTCTCCGAAAGGAATTAATTCTGTACGAATAGGAACGCGATTTGGCGGTGCTGTTTGAATAATACTCAAGTCGCGCGCACCCATGAGTGAAAACTGCAAGGTGCGTGGAATAGGCGTGGCAGTAAGCGTTAAGGCATCTACATTCGCGCGAAGCAATTTCAATTTGTCTTTTGCCGCTACTCCGAATTTTTGTTCTTCGTCAATGATCATTAATCCAAGATCGTTGAAGACAACGCGTTTTCCGAGGATGGCGTGGGTGCCAATAAGTATGTCGACTTTCCCGTTTTTCACCTTCTCAAGTGTCTCTGAATTTTGTTTCGCTGTTTTGAAACGATTGATGTATTCAATGGTTACCGGGAAATCTTTCAATCTAGATTTGAAACTCTTGTAATGTTGAATGGAAAGAATGGTAGTCGGAACCAGCACAGCCACTTGCTTTCCATCTGCCACGGCTTTGCACGCCGCGCGAATAGCAATCTCTGTTTTTCCGAAACCAACATCGCCGCATACCAAGCGATCCATCGGGAACGCCGCTTCCATATCTTCCTTCACCGCAACAGAAGCTTTGTATTGGTCGGGAGTATCTTCATACATAAAGGAGGCTTCCAATTCGGTTTGCATGTACGTGTCGGGTTGAAAGGCGAATCCTTTTGTTGACTTCCGCTTTGCATAAAGCTTAATTAAATCGAAGGCAATTTCTTTCACCTTCGTTTTCGTCTTACGCTTTAGGTTTTGCCAAGCGTTGCTTCCGAGTTTGTCCATGGAAGGCGCAGTTCCTTCCTTCCCAGAAAACTTACTAATGCGGTGCAACGAGTGAATGCTTACGTAAAGAATGTCGCCGCCTTTGTAAGTTAGACGAATGGCTTCTTGTTCTTTTCCATTTACATCAATTTTCTGTAGCCCACTGAATTGACCTACTCCGTGGTCAATGTGCACAACAAAATCTCCCGGCTGAAGCGCAAGAATTTCTTTCAGCGTTAACGCTTCTTTGTTTTTCTTGAATCCTTCTTTCAATTTGAATCGGTGGTAACGTTGAAAGATTTGATGGTCGGTGTAGTACAGAATTTTTTTATTCTGATCTATAAAACCTTCGCTTATTTCTAGAATCTCTTGAACGTAAGCGATGTCTTTTTTCTTGTCTTGAAATATTTGATCAAGTCGTTCCAGCTGCTTCGACTGGCCGGCAACAATGTGTGCTTTGTATCCTTGTTGAATAAGATTTTCGAGATGCTCAGCAAGCATTTCAAAATTTTTATTGAAGGAAGGCTGGGGAGTACAATGGAAGTCTTCTGTTTCACCTAAGAATTGTCGTTTACTTCCGAATTCAATGACACGTTTGTTTTCCAGTTGCTTCAGCCATTCATGTTTTGAAGTGAAAAGGGCATCTGGTTTTTCGTGTGAAATGTTATCTGAAAGCCTGTTGAATCGCTCTTCTGCCTTTTCCATTTCAGCTTGAAATTGCGCGAGCGAAGATTCGGTGTTGCTCATCCAAACAACAGTGTTGCTAGGAAGGAAGTCAAGCAAACCAATGCGCACTTCTTCCGAATGTTTGGAGTGTGTATTTGGAACAATAACAGCCTTGGTCATTTTGTTAACCGAAAGCTGCGTAGCCGGATCGAAGTTTCGAATGCTCTCTACTTCTTCATCGAAGAATTCAATGCGGTAGGGATATTCATAACTGAACGAAAACACATCGACAATGCCTCCGCGCACGGCATATTGTCCGGGTTCATATACGTAATCTACTTTTTCAAATTGAAATTCAATGAATACTTCGTCAATGAAATCCATGGAATACGATTGCCCGACATCAATGCTAAACGTGTTTTTTTCGAGTTCGTGATGAGTGACAACCTTTTCAAACAGTGCTTCAGGGTACGAAACGATAATGTAGTTTTTTCTATTCTTCTGAAGTTTATTTAGCACCTCCGTTCGAATGGCAATGTTTGCATTTTGAGTTGTCTCTATATCGTAAGCTAGACGCGCTGTTCGTGGAAAGAAGAGTACAGGTGTTTTCTCTTGTTCTTTTTCGTCGGATCCAATTTCAAGAATAGCTTCCAGGTCATTGAGGAAGTATGCAGCCTTTTCTTTGTCGTCGAGCACCAGTAGTTGGGTAACGGGAGATGAGCTGTAGAACGCGCCACAAATAAATGCTGGGGCGCTTCCCGCAAGTCCTTTCAAATGCAGTTTGCTGTTGTCGTCAGCAATTTTGCGTTCTATCGATTCTATTTCTTTTTCCCAAATGGAAAGACGTGGCTTCATGCGTGCTTCATCAAACGAGTAAACCCCAAGATTGATTTCTCGGGGAATTTTGTTTCAACAAAAATAGAGGATGAACGGCGCTACAAAAAGTTAATTCGCTTTTTTAATGGTGAAGCCAAAGGTGCTTCCCACCTCTTCGGTACTTCTAACGCTCATGGTTTGTTGGTGACTTTCAATAATGTGCTTGCAAATCGCTAAACCCAATCCAGAGCCGCCTTCGTGGCGAGATCGGCTTTTGTCGACACGATAGAAACGCTCAAAAAGTCTATTCAAGTGTTCTTTGGCAATTCCAATTCCGTTGTCAGCAACCTCAACTAGAACGTTGTCGTTCATATCGTAAAACCGAATTCGCGTTTCTCCTCCCGCTGCGCCGTAGTTGACACTATTCACAATGAGGTTAATGAGGACTTGTTCAATTTTATTTCGATCGGCCTCTACCCACAATTCGCTGAAAGGACCGTCCTTCACGAAAAGATTTACCTTTTTTTCTGAAGCGAATTTTTCAAGGGAATCACAGACTTCATGTGCGAGTTGGAGAATATCGAACTTCACAATTTTTAACAGGACCGCACCACTTTCGAGTTGAGAAATTTCGTCTAAGTCAGAAACTAAATGCTCCAATCGTTCGCAGCTGGATATGGCGCGATCTAGGAATTTCCGACGGAGGTCAGGATTCATATCGTCATTTTCAGCAAGAGTATCGAGATAACCTTGAATATTGAAAATGGGAGTTTTTAATTCGTGTGCCAGGTTTCCAACGAATTCTTTTCGGAAGTTATCGGCTTTTTGAAGGTCTTTGATTTTTTCAATTTTTTCTTCAGCCCAATCCGCAACATCCTGATTTACCTCAGCTAAAATATCGGTGCTCATTTCCAAGCCTTTTTTCTCGCTTTGTGTTTTAAAGGAATGAATGGTCTTGTATATGACTTTTACTTTACTGTATAAGAATCTTTCGATGAATGTGTATACCACGAAATACGTGATGGACATACCTAGTGCAATGAATAGCAGCAGTAATTCAATTTCGAAATCGCGTTCTAGAAAATAGACCAGAAGAAAGTAAACCGTCGCCAGGGGCAACACAACGAAGAGCGCAGATACGAGTGCAACTTGTTTTGGAGTTCGAATATTCACAATTCGAATTTATGACATTCAGGCTTCGAATTTATAACCAACCCCCTTAATTGTCTTAAAATTTTCGTCACCTAATTTTTCACGAAGTTTGCGAATATGAACGTCGATGGTTCTGTCACCTACAATCACGTCATTTCCCCAGATAGAATTTAATATGTTCTCTCTAGTAAATACGCGACCTGGCGCGCTAGACAGTAAAACTAAAAGTTCGAATTCTTTTTTTGGAAGTTGAATTTGAACGCCGTCTTTAGTCACTAAATATTTATCACGATCAATTTCAATTCCACCGATGCTCACTTCTTTTTTCAAGTCAGTAGGAGCAGATCTGCGAAGCAATGCTTTTATTTTAGAGACGAGCAAACGTTGACGAATAGGCTTGGTTATGAAATCATCGGCTCCTGATTCGAATCCGGCAATTTGACTGTAATCTTCGTTTCGTGCTGTTAAGAATGTTATCACTACATTTTGTAGTGCAGGAATTTCTCTAATTTCTCTACACGTTTCCATGCCGTCCATTTCGGGCATCATAACATCTAAAATAATTAAGTCGGGCAATTCTCTTTTCGCAACTTCGAGTCCTTTTCTTCCATTCAGTGCGGTGCAGACATCATACCCCTCTTTTTCCAAATTAAATGTGAGCAAGTCAAGAATGTCTTGTTCATCATCTACACAAAGTATTTTTGGTTTTTTTGCCATTCTATTGCAATCTTTGAAGCGAGTTATTCGGAACGAAGGTAGGAGTCTTTTAAAGATATAAAAGACACTTAAGGTTAACCTAAAGTTAAGTTTTCTTAACTCGGAAATGATATTACAGTGAAACAATTTCAAAATAAGGTAGTTTGGATTACGGGCGCAAGTAGCGGCATTGGCGAAGCTGTGGCAAAGGCATTCAGCGCCTTTGGAGCCGTTGTAATTATTTCATCACGAAGAAGAGAAGAATTGGAGCGCGTTAAGGCGACCTGCATAGATTCTGACAATGTTCATGTTTTCCCTTTAGATTTAACAGACGCTGAATCCATTAATGAAGTGTCGAACGAGGTATTGTCGAAGTTCCAAATAGATATTTTATTCAACAACGGAGGAATAAGTCAACGCTCGTTGACTTCTGAAACTACCATAGAAAATGACCGGAAAATTTTCGAAGTGAATTATTTCGGACATGTGCAAATGACAAAGGCTGTTTTGCCCCAGATGTTAGCCCGAAAGTCTGGACACATTGTAACTATTTCTAGTTTAACAGGGAAGTGGGGATTCTACCTGCGTTCTGCATACGCGGCATCGAAGCACGCGTTGCATGGTTTCTTCGATTCGTTGCGCATGGAAGTGGAAGATGTAGGAATTCGCGTTACCTTAATAACACCTGGATTTATTGCAACAGAAATTTCAAAACACGCCATCGATAAATCTGGAAATCCTTCTGGGGAAATGGATAATAATCAGGCGCAAGGAATTTCGCCGGAGGAATGTGCACGTCAAATATTAGCTGGAATAGCTGCTGAAAAAAATGAGTTTGGAGTTGGTGGAAAGGAATTGCGCGCATTGTTTTTACACCGTTACTTCCCGAAATTATTTAAGAAAATTTTGAAGCGACAAGCTGCGCGTTAGTCTTTGATTCGAGAAAAGCGAAGCGCGTTCAACATAAAATTCGGAAGTGGTTTTAGTGGATCTCGCTTTTCCACATTCAAAAAGATTCCCCACTTTTCTACAATAGGAACTTTGTACACTTCAATGAGTTCAATCAGTGTTCTATCCGGATCATCGATATACGTGCAATGCACTTTCGTCTGACCCATGCTAAGTGCGTCGTTACTGTCGCATCTGAATGCAAATCCTTGCTCGGCTAATTTCCCACCCAATTTTTTCATTCCCTTCACGTCGAGTCCAAGATGAACGAACCCGGAATCGCCCCAAATACGACCTTCAAAGGTTCGCGCGGGAATACGATCCAATGCTTGAACCAACTCAATGAATGTGCTTCCCATTACGCGTGCAAATCCACCTCCGGTGGGAGCCGATTGTTTAATTCGCACACGACGATACTGTTCTTTGCCACCGGGTAAATGCCCCCAATCATTGAACGTCCCTGTGCGGTCGAATACAATTTCGTCGTAGCCCAAAAGATTCGAATACAAATTCAATGCGGCTTCCATATTCGTAACCCCAATGCTGCAACCTGCCACACCGTTGCTCGCATGCCCCATGTCTCGGTAGCATTCGTTGGTGGGCTCTACACGGAAAAAGTTTCCATCTAGATCGGTTAAATCGAATACCTGCTGTTGAGCAGGATTCAATGCAATCTCACTCACGTCATGCGCACCGTTCTGTTTACAATACGCGTGCATGTGTTTTACATCGCGTGCCTTCATGTGAACCTGAAAAATATGAAGATCACCCACTTTGATTTGAAAATCTGCTTTTCGTGGTTCGAAGGTGGTAGGTCGAATGACTTCCATGGCACAACCGCCTTGCAAATTCATAATCATACTGGCGCGCTTGGTGATGGTTTTTCCATGCGTATAACAATCCATAAGCGGTGCGGGCTGAACACTATCGAAAAATGGAATGTTCATTCCGAAAATCTTGCGGTAATATTTCAACGAAGCGTCCATGTCTTGCACGGCAACACCAACGTGCTGAATGCTATTAATTCTGTTCATCACAAATGTGTTTTAATTGACCAATACATTGCTCTTGCGCGGCCTTCCATTTGGAATACTCGGCACTACGTTGGGAACAATCCTTTTTGTATTTAATAATTTTTTTGAAACGGTCGAAGCGCATGCGGGAACGAACTTCAAACACACCAAATCCTATAAGAATGAGCACTCCGAGAAAATAGTTTATTCCGAAAAAAGGAAAGGCTATTGCAAGAATAAAAATGTAGGGTATGCTGAAGAAGAGCTTAAATGCAATGCGAATAGAATTTCGGAAAAGCACATCCTTCAATTTAGTTTGAACAAAGTTCTCTGTGAAATTTGAAATGGGAAAGAAGATGATTTTTCCAATTAGTGAAAATGGAATCGTAATGAACACGCGCAGGGTATTCCAGAATTGCCATTGCTGAGTTTCGAGTTCAGTCTTATTCGAAAATGAAAGTTCTTTGGATAATTGGTTGAATGATTTTACATCGTTCAAGAATTGAATTTTTTCAAATCGATTGGCGTTAACCATATCCTGATAAATAAGAACGTTCTCGTGCCAATCGTTGTATGGGTGAACGAAGTGTAAGAGGTCTTGAATGGTGAGATATTCTTCGTAATAATCATTGTTACGAATGTCTGTCATCACCGCCTGTATGTGCTGACTTATTTCAGCGACCAATTCGTTGGCCCAAATAGCCTTGTTGGCTGTTGTGTAATCTTCTTTTGAAAGCACAATGGGTTTTCCAATGCGCAGCATGAAATTACCGTCTTTCTCGAAGAATTCAGAATATTCTAAACCCAAAGGAAGAATTCTTATTTGCTGCAAATTCGGATTCGCTTCAAAAGTTCCAATGATTAACCTTCCGATTCCTTTTTTGAGTGGCGTGTTGAGTGCTTTTTTTCCTTTGTGCGTGCCTTCGGGAAATAAGCTAATCCAATGTCCGCGATTCAAACGCTTGTAACATTCCTGAAAGATGGCTTCGTTGCGATCGCGAATATCTGCGACGTTATCTTTTTCGCGGTATACTGGCAGCATGTTTGCTTTTCTCAAAAGGAAAGAAACAAGTCCTGGTTTGAATACGTCGGAGCGAGTGAGCCAATGCAATTGTTGAGTAATTACAGAGCAGCAAAGGATTGGATCGAGAAGCGCGTTTTGGTGATTTCCAACAACGATGGTTGGAATTTCACTTCCCTTTAAATTTTCGTAACCGACAACTCTAAATTTTCTGTGAAAGAGACGAAGCCCAAACACCAAAATAAATCTGAAAATTTGGTACAAATAAGATGTGCGCATAGATGAAAAGAAACGAAGATAACTTTATTTTGCTCTGTCTTGCAATTCAACCATTTTCAAATAGGCACTGTCTTTTTGAATCAGTTCTTCGTGTGTGCCAGTTTCAACAATACTACCCCCATCTAAAACAATAATTTTTGTTGCATTTCGAATGGTAGAGAGTCGGTGCGCAATCACCAAAGATGTTCTGTTTTTCATGAGTTCGTCTAGAGCCAGTTGAACAGCTCTTTCGTTCTCTGAATCCAATGCCGAGGTTGCTTCGTCTAAGATGAGAAGTTTCGGATCTTTCAGAATAGCACGGGCAATTGCAATGCGTTGACGCTGTCCACCCGAAAGTTGAATTCCACGATCTCCCACAATGGTATCCCACCCGTCTGTGAATTGCTCAATGAATTCCCATGCGTTAGCACGAACGGCCGCAGACTTTATTTCGTCATCATCAGCCGAGGGTTTGCCATATGCAATGTTCTCACGGATACTCCCACCAAATAGTAAGACCTCTTGAGGAACATACGCCATGCTTTTTCTCACGTCGTGAAGTTTCCATTCGGAAGATGGAACTCCATCGAACAGGATGGTTCCTTCAGTTGCTTCGTAAAAGCGAAGCAGAAGATTCGCGATGGTTGATTTTCCTGAACCAGAAGAACCGACAAGTGCAATCTGCTCGCCTTCTTTCACTTCGAAAGATACATTTTTCAGCACAGCCATTTCGGCTCGGCTAGCGTAGTTAAACGAGACGTTTTTGAATTCGAATGTTCCATTGAATGTTTTTTCTACTGCCGTTTCTTCTTCTGGAATATTCTCTGGATCCATAGCAAGAATTTCCATCACAGAATCTATAATTCCGAAACTACGTTGAAGAGAACCCATTTGCGCTGCCAAGCCGCCTATTGAACCTGCAATTAATCCAGTTAGCATAATGAATTGCGGAAGTACTTCAACGGGCAATTGTCCGGTTTGTTGCAAGTGGGCACCAACACCAATGACAAGGCCTAATGTTCCGAATAAAAAAATGATAATAAACGTTCCGAACATGCCGCGCCAAATGGCACTCTTCATAGCGTTCTTTCGAACGTCTAAAATGCGCTTGTAATATCGAGCAATCTCAAAAGGCTCGTTGCTGTAGCTTTTTACACTGACTACACCGGTAAATGTCTCATTCAAAACCACACCAGATTCTGCTACTTTATCTTGTGTTTCCTTGCTTAATTTTTTAATGTAACGACCGAAGAACACCATCACCACTATGATTACCGGAAGCGTGCCGAGCATGACTAAGGTTAAGTATGGTGAATACGAAACGAGCCAACCTACACCGACGAATATGATAACAGATTGACGAAGGAATTCTGCAAGCGTGGTTGTTAATGTTTCTTGAATGGCAGTAATATCTGAAGTGATACGACTGCTTAAATCTCCAACTCGTCGCTCATTGTAAAATTGAATGGGCATACGAATAATGCGCGAATAGGTGTCTTTGCGCAGGGCAAGCATTGCGTTTTCAGAAACGTATGAAAATAGGTACACACGAAAGAATGAGAATACGCCTTGTATGATTAACAAGCCAACCAAAGCAACAAGTGTTTTCGATGTCACGCCTTCTCCTTCCCAATGAATAACAGATAGGAGCGATTGGGTTAATGCGCCGCCGGGCAAAGCAGCCTGGGCATTTGGAATTAATAAAAATCCAAGTAATGCGGTAATGACAATAACCAATAACCCAGAAACAACCAGCAGAAGCATTCCAATAAAAAAGGAGAATGCGTATGGACGTAAATAGCGAAACAATCCCATTGCACTTGAGATTGTAGCTTTTGAAATTTTCTTTTTTGGAGGAGTAGCGCTTTCTTTCACCTTAAATTCTTTCGGCGAATTTACAGCGCTTTCAATGTTTACAACACTGATTTTGTAACACGAGCTTTACTTATTTCTTTTCGAATGCGATCTTGCATGGTTTTGTTATAATCGAGGTCCCATGAAATATTATCTTTTCTGCGAAGAACTTTTGCCTTCGCAACCGGCAAATCGTTGAGAAAACTGAAATCGCATGCCAAATTTTCCTTAAACATTGAAATATCTATAGTTAACAGGAGTCGAATGGCAGATTCTTCCCGCTTAATCAATTTAGTTTCTAATGCAACAGTCTTGGACACAAAGCCATCTTGAACATATTTTATCTCGTAATTTTCCTTAAAAGGAGCCTCCAATCTGTATTTACCTCGGTGGGCTGATTTAGTCTCAGCAACCAATTTGTTATTCGACCAAACCTGAATGGAAACCTTGTCTAATGGCTTTTCTGTGCTGTCTGAAAGGAATAATTCTGTCACTTTTCCTTGTAAAACAATTTTTGAGTTGCCAAATGTCTGGGCATGAAGGCCGTTACACAAGGAAACGAAAACAAAGAGGGAGAGTAAATTTTTCATACAGTTTAATACGTCAAAGAAAGAGTAAAAGTTTCAGGATGTAAAAAATAATTTAAAAAGATGTAGGTACATTAAATGTAGATACATATATTTGCAAAGTGAAATCAATCGGTGAAGAAATACAGCAAGCTGAGTTCAGTGATGTCTATCAAAAGTTGGGCATAAATATTCTGTTCACGGCCGCTTGGTTTGGAGAGAGGAATAGATTAGCCTTGAAGGATCATGACATTTCTTTGCCACAGTATAATGTACTTCGAATTTTGCGCGGGCAAAAAGGAAAAGCTATTTCAGTGGCCGGGTTGTGCGAGCGAATGATCGACAAAAGCAGCAACGCCTCGCGTATTGTAGACAAACTTGAAACTCGGAAACTGGTTTTGAGGAGAGTTTGTGATAAAGACCGAAGACAAGTAGATGTTGTTATCACGGAAAAGGGCACCGCACTTTTGGAAGATTTAGATAAAAAAGTCCCAACCTTCAAAACAATTATGTCGAGTCAGTTGTCTTCTCAAGATGCCGATGCGTTGAATTTCGCACTCGATCAAATTAGAAATCAGAAATAAACAAAAAATAAAAATCAATCAAATGAAAAAAGCAATTCTAGCATTATTCATGGCAATCGCTTCAGTGGCGGCTGTTCAAGCTCAATTAGCAGATGGAAAATACATCTTAGACTTCAACAAGAGTTCAATTGTTTGGAGCGCAAAGAAAGTAACGGGTAGCGGTCACACAGGAACGGTTCGTGTTTCAAGCGGTGTTATCTATGTAAAAGGAAACGCAGGTATTACTGGAAAAGTGAAAATTGATATGAACGCCATGGTTATTACAGATATCTCAGATGCGGGAACAAATGCAAACTTTTTAAATCATTTGAAAGCTGAAGATTTTTTCAATACTGTGGTATTTCCAGACGCCATGTTTGAAGTGACAAGTGTTCAAGTTGCGAAAGGAAACAATGGCACTACTCACAATGTGAACGGTAACATGACCATCAAAGGAATTACGAAAGCTTTGTCTTTCCCGGCAAAAATAACAGGTGGAGGAAATCAAGTTTTTGTAGAAGGTAGTGTTGGTGTTGATCGTTCACAATTCGATGTGAGATACGGTTCTACCGCATTTTTCGATAACCTAGGAGACAAGGCAATCGACAATATCTTCACATTAAACGTGAAGTTGGTGGGTGATTTGAAGAAATAAGTTTAGATTAGTTAAGGTCGGAAAAGGTCGTCATTCAGTGACGGCCTTTTTTGTTTTGTACTTGTCGTATAAAAAATACTTTAGGTCAAGAGAGAAATAGCTTCCCGATAAACTCAGCCACAAACGATCTGAACCGGAAGTAGATTCCACCAGGCCTTGCGTGCCGGCTATTCTTCCGAAAGGCCTGTGAAATGAAGCTCCGAAGTAATAGTAGCCCTGCTTTTCGGTTCGGTATTCAAAGCCCAAATTCGATTGTGCGGCTAATGCGCTCCATTTGATGCGGTAGGTTTTTTGACTAAAGTCGTAATACGTCGAATCCATTTTTTCAAAACTGAATGTTTCTGTTTCACTTGGAAAAAAATCGATGGAAATCCCAGCGCTTGCATTCATATACCAGGACTTACCTAATCGAACATAGATTAACGCTTGAATGGGAATTTCATAGGCAATGAAGGTCATGTTTTGTTTTGAACTTACTTGCACACTGTCGTTCAAATCGAAATTCAAGGAATAACTTCGCTTCACGAAATTCAATCCGGTTTCTAAATTCCAAAATTTCCCCAACGGCTTGCGAATAATGGACCCGAAGCTTATACCAACATTTGATTTTGCGCTGTAGGAAAAATTCGGCGAAGTGGCTGTTTCAACAGCTGTATTCAAATAGGCGTTCGGAATAATGGGGCGAAGTTGAAATCCAAAAAGAAATTCATTTGCATTCGTTTTCTGTCCGAAAACACTTCCAGATAAAACAAATAAAAAGAGTAAGTGAACTATTTTTTTATTGAATTCCATTCGGTAACATATTCAAGTGGTTTGCGATGGTTCGTCGGCCATTCGCCTTCAACATAACCCAAATAAACGATTCCCAAGCACCGTTGTTGCTCAGGAAGATTTAATGTTTGATTGAATTTTTCCGTTCTAATGAATCCAGGTGTTGCCCAAAAACTTCCAATGCCATATGCAGTGGCAGTGAGCATGATATTTTGAATGGCGCAGGCCACAGCGTATTCCTCTTCATGCAAGGCTGCATTTTCAGAAGCTTCCATGCACACAACAACAACAGCTGAAGTTCTATTCAAACGAGAGGCAATGCGTTCTCTCTTTACGGGCTGATCTTCGGGCATGAATAAAGGAAGGTTTTCACGAAGAATATCCATTCCTTCTTCCAAATAAACATGAAAACGCCAAGGCTGTGTAAGCTTGTGATTCGGAGCCCACACGGCATTTTGAAGCATTTTTTCAATTTGCTCTTTGTGCACTTTACGGTTAGTGTAATGCTCGGGAGTTATGGTTCTTCGACTTTGAATGAGTCCGCTTATTTCGCTTAGATTGAATTTCATGTCTTGTTATGAATCGTGTTCCGCTATTTTTGTTCAAACTTAATCATGAAAACAATACTCATAACAGGAGCAGGCAGCGGAATTGGTGCCGCAGCGGCACATTCTCTTGCAGAAGAAGGAAACAATCGTTTAATTTTAGTGGGAAGGAACGAAGACAAACTGAATGAAGTATTAGTAAAAATGCCGCATTCAGAGCATCACCGCGTGCTTGCCGCCGACGTACGAAATGCTTCCGCATTTCGTGAAGGACTGAAAAATATTTTAGGCGATGGTAGTTTAGATTGCGTTTTCGCTAACGCGGGTATCGGCGGAGAAAACGCCTACGGCGTAGAAGATCGTTGGGACGAAATTGTTTCAATCAATCTTACCGGAACATACATCACCATCATGGAATGCCTACCATTCCTCCGAAAATCATCGTCCACCTTCAAACACATTCTCCTCACAAGCTCAATCCTCGCGCGTTTCGGTGTGCCGAATCACAGCGCCTACATCGCCTCGAAAACAGCTATACTCGGACTCACACGCGCATGGGCAGTCGAATGGGCACGTGAACAAATTTTAGTCAACGCCATTACACCCGGATGGGTAGAAACGCAGATGTCGAAAGACAGCATTCAACGCCACGCAGATCGAAACGAATCGACCTATGAATCTGCCTACCAAGAGCAAATGAATTACGTTCCCACGGGAAGAATGTCGCAGCCTGAAGAACTAGGAAATTTCGTGGCCTTTCTTTTTTCAGGAAAACAAAATTCAATAACCGGACAAGCACTCGATATTAACAACGGAGCATACATGCAATGAAGAAAATTATTCTATTACTTTTCGCTTTCGTAATTCTGGTAAGTCAGAGTAACGCGCAATTCACCAAACAAGATTCTTCAGTTGTGAAAGGCTTCTATTCCGAGGCGCTTTCAACAGCGCAAGCCTACAACGACTTGTACTACTTGTGTAAGAAAATTGGACACCGCATCGCTGGTTCAGAAGCCGCAGACAAAGCCATTCTTTGGGGAGATTCAGTGATGAAATCCATTCCTGCTGACAATGTTTTCCTCATGCCCGTTAAGGTTCCGAAATGGAAACGCGGTAAAAAAGAATTCGCAGCCATTTATGTTGGAAAAAAGAAAACCGAAATTCCCTTGCGCGCGTTGGGCGGTTCCGTTGGAACAAATGGGACTCTGAAAGCAGAGGTAGTGGAAGTAAAGGATTTCGATGACTTGAAAGCAAAAGCAGATCAGGTGAAAGGAAAAATTGTGTTCATCAATAAGGCATTCGATCCCGCTATTATCAATACCGGTTCTGCCTACGGAAACACTTCTCCCATTCGAACGAACGGAGCTTCAGAAGCTGCGAAATACGGAGCAGTCGGATGTATCATTCGTTCACTAACTTCTGCCGACGACAAGTTTCCGCATACAGGTGCCATGCGTTACAAAGACGATGTGGCAAAGATTCCAGCGGCTGCACTGAGCAGTCTCGACGCACATTTCCTGCACGAGGCCCTTCAATCCAATAAAAAAGTCCTCTTCGAAATGCGCATGGAATGTGAGCGTTTCGACAGTGTCATGCAGTCGAATGTAATCGGAGAAATCAAAGGAAGTTTGTATCCTGAAAAAATTATTGTCGTGGGCGGACACCTCGATTCATGGGATGTGGGTGAAGGCGCGCACGACGATGGAACGGGCATTGTGCAAAGCATGGAAGTGTTGCGTATTATGAAGGCAACCGGATATAAGCCAGCATGCACCATTCGTGCAGTGTTATTCATAAATGAAGAGTTCGGAAACGACGGCGGGGAGACCTATGCAAAAGTTGCCAAAGAAAAAGGTTGGGAACACGTCGCTGCCATTGAAAGCGACGGCGGTGGATTCACACCCAAAGGGTTCAGTTGCGATGCCCAAGACACTCAGGTGGAATGGGCGAAATCACTCATGCCTTTCTTCGAACCTTACAATTTATTTTCCTTCAAAAGAGGTTGGAGCGGGGTAGACATTGGACCCTTGAAAAACGGAAGTACGATGCTGTTTGCTTTAATGGTAGACGGACAGCGTTACTTTGATTTTCACCACACAGACAACGACCGATTTGAAAATGTAAACAAGCGCGAATTGGAGCTAGGTGCAGCGTCTATGGCTTCCTTGGTGTATTTCATTGATTTGAAAGTCCAAAAAGAAAACGCTCAGAAGTAATTATCTGCCGTACATATCCTTGTGCCAGGTCTGCGCGAATGGCTTCCACTTTGAGGATTCCCATTCACCGAAAGACGCCACTGTTGTATCAAGAACCAGTGTGTCATCTGTTAAGCGATTTGCTTTTCTGAGTGCCCAAAACTGAGCAATGCCCTCCGTTTGAATCTCGTTATTTTCTTGGAACAGAACGGTTAATCGATCGAACAAGTTCACACCCAAAGCATCGCTAATGCGAAGCACTTCTCGGTTCAATTTATCTATGCTGCACCCCGAAGCGAGCATAATGTTTTCATCGGCAGCAACAACTAAAATACGGTTCATTTCAATCCAAGCTTGTCCCGCCATCGCCTTTCCATGATTGTTCCAACCTTCAAGAAATTGTTTCAATTCAGATACAATGAACGAGCCTTGTTCTGATGAAAGCAATTTGTTTGAAGTGAAGACCCAAAGTCTAGCATGAGGCGCAAGTTGAATTTCCATAATTAGAAAGATCGATTGAATAATTTTTTTGCTGGAATGAAAATCAGCACCAACACGGGCGACTGCACAATACCCATGATACCGCGCACGGCCGGATATACAGCTTCGTTCTGATGAGTGATCTTCCCGAGAATGAAAGCCATTATAGCGAGAATCAGACAGACCCCTTCCACCAATAAAAACAATTGAATTTCTTTTTTATTGAATTGAAGAAAGCGAAGCGCGAGAATATTCAAAAAAGTGAATGCAGCAATAGAAGCGAAAGTGATGATCCATTTTAATTTCGTGAGTTCACCTTGGTTGAAAGAATAAAGCCATTCTATGGTTTCGTGACTGTAGTAATAATCGAAATTCGATTTGCTTTTCTCGGCACTTAACCATTGAATCTTGGTCTCAGTGTTTTGTTCGAAAAAGCCGGGAAGTCGAGTGCCTTTTTCAAGAATGAAATTCACATTCACCTTGGCTTGCTCTTGGTAAAAGCCAAGACCAATCATCGCGATAGCTATCGCAACGAGTATGAATTTATTTTTCTTCGGAATTGCCATTTGCAGTGACATACATCTTCGACCACCACCACCAGAAGGCAAATACAACGGCGTAAACCAAAGCGGTGAACGTGTAGTCGTGATTGAATGCGAGATAGTCTTCGTTCCAATAAACAATGAAAGCAAGGGCCATAATGCGCAGAACATTCATGAACTGGATAACGAACAGTCCAAGCGGAAGAAACCAAAGTCTGTTTTTATTGGTTCCAGGATACGCTACAACGAAAATGATAAAAAGCGCCATGAGTATCATTCCGTCGCAAGGAGCACCTACAGTTACACCCGCTGTTCCGTCAATAGCAATGTGATTGCGATAAAGGCCATCGTCGAAAATACGCATGGAGAAGTTGAGCAGTTTCAATAACGCTTCAGCGGATTGAACAAGAAAATCTACAAGTATTTCGTCAATGGCAGTAGCAGGCAATAAATAAAGCTCATAAAAAAAATACCATCCGAAATAAAGGATGGTACCAATGACAAAAAATCGGATGAGTGGATTTTTCACTGAATATTTTAAGAAGCTTTTTTCTTTTTAAGGTCGAAGGCTTTTTTTCCTCCAAGGGCTGCTCCAGCGGCTATTAAAAGGCTAATTCCGCCGTCGATGGGACAAACTGTTCCGAAGGGACCACCACATGGCGCAGCATCACCGCTAGGCGGAGTTGGAGGCGCCTGACAAATTCCAATAGCTGCAATACAGAAAATGAAAATTGACAAAACGAGTAATTTTCTATAACGGTTCATGCTGCAAATATAATAGACTTTAATTATTTCCACCCCCATTCGGTCTAAAATCTTCATTATTGCCTCTCTTCCTTTATATTTGTCACTCGCGAAAGAACCCATGGCAGAAACTAAATCGAATTTTCTAGACGCTGACGACCTAAGGCCGATAATGCGGTTCCTGAACAAAAGTTGGTTTTGGATTGTGGGTTGTGCCCTCATTGCATTCGTAGCCGCTTACTTCTACACTCACAGGCTTCCGAGCATATATGCCGCCAAGACTGAAATTTTATTGCGTTCCTCTGAGACATACGATTATCAAAAAAGTATGTACAGTGAATTGGGGTATATCTCGCTTATGCAAGACGTTACTAACCAAAAGAGAATTATCGCCTCTTATGACATCGTTGAAAAGAGTCTGGAGAAATTAGATTACACCATTTCTTATTTTCTAGTTGGAAGGGTAAAGACCTTACAAGTAGACGAGTTCGATGCTATTAAAATTACATGCGACTGGAAAAAAATGGCTTCCGGTATGTACAATGTACCCTTAAACATTAAGGCTTCAGACATTGGCCATTATGAACTCAGTTATGAATATGCAGGTAAACTAACATCCGCTACATATGAATTTGGGAAGGAGTACGCGGAGCAATTGTTTACTATTCAGTTAGATCTCGCTGAGCATGTCGATGAATCAAGATTTTCAACAGTGACTGATCAAAGCTTCCAGATTCGGGTAAGGCCTATGAAGCAGTTGGTCGACAAATACATGGGAGCTCTTGCCATTGAGAATGTAGAGTATACGAGTATTCTTACCTTGACTTGTCAAGATGAACTGCCTTCGCGGTCAAAGACGTTTTTGGATACGCTAGCAAAAGTGTACATCGACTATACGTTGTACAATGAAATTGCGATTAATGAAAATACTCAATCCTACATTGACATTCAGATCAATAAAATCGTAAAAATTATTGATTCGTTGGAATTGGCAATGGAGCTGTTTAAAGATGCTCGAGATATTCTCGATTTAAGTAAAGAGCAAGATGCGGCATTTGCGGCGTTGACGACTTCCGATGTTACGCTGCGTGATTTGCAATTGAGAAGAGAGTCGATTCAGGGTCTTGAGAATTTCTTGTTGAAAGAACCAGATCGCGCTGTTATTCCTCCAATGAATTATTTGCGAGAAGAAGACGTAACCTTAACAGAATTGGTGAAGGATCTCTTCCAACTGAAACAAAAAAGAAGCTCGTTATTGGTAGATGTTAAAGCGCCAGACAAACGTGTTCAACGCGTAGATTCAACGCTGCAAACCATTCGGAATAGTATTTTCAAATACACCAAGGACACCAAGGTGGCCATTGATCAGCGAATTGCAGATTTGAAATTGCAGATTTTAGATTTGGAGGCTGAGTTAGCAAACATTCCAAAAAGTGAGCGAGACTTAATGTCTATTGAGCGCAAGTTGAAAGTGAATGAAGAGCTCTATACGTTCTTGTTAGAAAAGAAAGCCAACACTGTCATTGCTCGCGCGGCGATCATTCCTCAAACAAGTGTTATTGAAGCAGCGCGCAACATGGGAGTTGTAGGCCCAGATCGTCAGAGCATAATTTACCTCTGGATTGGTATCGGGATATTAGTTTCGTTGATTATTGGACTTATTCGTATGATCTTCTTTGAACATATCGAGCACTTACGTGAATTGAAGCAATTGACGAAACTTCCTGTCATTAGTGGTATTCCGAATTACGAAGAAATTGAAAGAGATCCTATCGCCATCGATGCTAACCCACGTGGAAATGTAAGTGAAGCTTTCCGAACCCTTCGAACGAATTTGCAATACCTTCTTCCAGATGGTGGACACAGTCTTATCTTGATTTCATCGCTCCACCCAGGAGAAGGAAAAACATTTATTTCAACAAATCTTGCGGCCACTTTGGCGAAAGCATCGAAGAAGGTGCTGCTCTTAGACTTTGACTTACACAAGCCAAAAGTCCATAAGATGTTCCGCACAACAAACGCACAAGGGGTGAGTACATATCTAATTGGAAAGGCTAGCTTTGACGATTTGGTCTTCCAGTCCGACATAGAGAATTTGGATATTATCCTTGCGGGCCCCGTTCCTCCGAATGCTTCTGAGCTTTTGCTAAACTCCAGAGTAGATGAACTTCTAGCGGAAGGATTGAAGCGTTATGACTACGTAATTATAGATACTCCGCCGATTATGCTTATTACAGACAGCTTGATGCTGTTGTCTAAAGTAGACCGAGGTATTTTGGTTATGAATACGCTCAAGGCCACCAAGCAAGGGGTGAGTTATCTCGAGGATATATTAACCCAAAACAGTATATCCAACACAAGTATTCTCTTAAATAACATAAAGCAAAAGCGCTGGAGGTACTACTACGGTAAGTACGCTTATCGCTACGGCTATGGCTATGGCTATGGCTATGGCTATGGCTATGGCTACGGCTATGGCTACGGTTATGGTGAGGAAGGTAAGGCCAAGGACAATGAGCGCATGTTGAATTCACAAGAACAACTCAACGTGAAGCACAAATTATGAGCAGAGTTTACTTGAGGCCGTTAGATTTTTCAGATGTCAACGAAACCTATCTCGAGTGGTTCTCAGACGAAGAGGTAACAGCCTTTCTGCACGTGAACGGCAAAAGTCTTACAATAGAATCTATTCAAAGCTATATCTAAGAAAGAAGGTCGACAGGTGCTTATTTCATGCATGCCATCTGTTTGGTTGAAAACGATAAGCACATTGGTAATTTGAAAGTGGGACCTATTCATCCGAAATACAGAATTGCAGATCTGCCGTGTGTTATTGGGGATCGAAATGAATGGGGAAAAGGATTGGCCACTGAAGCCATTGCGTTGGGTTCTCAACTAGCGTTCGACAAATACGATATTCGGAAATTAACTGGCGATGTTCATGCCGGAAATATAGGCAGTCTGAAGGCATACTGGAAGGCAGGCTGGGTGGTTGAAGGAGTGAACCGCGGACGTTTTTTTGTAAACGAAAAAAACATGGATCAAGTGTTAATCTCTTGTTTCAACCCGAAATATTTTCCTGCGGAACAAACAGATTACACCGTTGGAAAAACCACGGAATATATCCAAATGCGTAACGATTTTTTAAATTCTAATAAATGAATTTAGCGTTGCTTCAAGCCCGCAAGGGTTCGACCCGATTGCCAGGAAAAGTCCTGAAGGAAATAAACGGCATTCCAATTATTCAAACTCTCATCAATCGTGTTTCTCAAGCGAAATGTATCGATAAAATTGCAGTGGTAACATCCACGAATGTTGAAGACGACGCACTTGAAAATTATTGCAATCAAAACAACATTTTAGTCTTTAGAGGTTCCGATTGGGATGTGCTTGATCGATTTTATTCAGCAGCGAAATATTTTGAAGCGAAAGAAGGCGACAACATCATTCGACTTACTAGCGATTGCCCCACTCATCATGGAAGCACCGTCGATTGGGTGTATGAGCAATTTGTGAAATTCGGTGTAGACCTGTTTTCCAACAGCAACGAAGATCCGCTTTTTTTAGAAGATGGATTCGATGTGGAAGTAGTGAAATTTTATTTCAAATGGTGTTGGCCCTTGAGATAAACGAAACTTACGAAGCTGTTGTTCAATATGGAGAACCGCAATTGGGTAAACGTGGATTGTATCCGAGTTCAAACATGCCGAACACAGACCAGCGTCAAATGGTGCACAACATGATGCACCTCATCAATTGGTCAGACGGTGAACACGATTTGTTAAGCATAGCAGATAAAAAGGGAACCGCAATGTTTTATTTTGCCCCTTTGGCTAAACTTTGCGAAGAGAAGGGTGTTCTAAGAAGGAAATAACCCAATTGAATTGTACATTCGCATCTTAAATTTTTTAATATGAAGTCATTAGTAGAAGCTTTTCCAACACATTTGAAAGAAGCCTTGGCAATTGGTCAAAGTGCTACATTCACAAACACCGACAAACAATTTGAGAACATAGTGATCTCTGGTTTAGGAGGTTCGGGTATCGGCGGAAAGATTGTTTCTCAATTGGTAGCAGACGATTGCTGCCTGCCTATTATTTGCACGAACGACTACGTTCTTCCTGCATTCGTAGGTCCGAAGACATTGGTTATTATTTCAAGCTATAGCGGAGAAACAGAAGAAACTGTTGCAGCATACAACGAAGCAAAAGCAAAAGGCGCAACCATTTCTTGCATCACTAGTGGTGGCAGAATTGCGGCGGCAGCAGCGGCAGACGGATACAATTGCATCATCATTCCGGGTGGACAACCTCCAAGAAGTATGTTCGGTTACAGTTCTGTTCAAGTGTTATTCACTTTGAAGGCATACAAAATTTACAACGGAAATTTCGAAGCTGAAATCAGTAATTCAATCGATTTGATTCATGCTGAAATCGTGAATATTCGCACCGAGACTAAATCAATTGCAGAGAAAATTGTTTCTCGCATTCCAGTTTTATACAGCGAAGCAAGCTACGAAGGCGTTGCCATTCGTTGGAGACAACAAATCAACGAGAACTCGAAAATGCTATGCTGGCACCACGTTTTCCCAGAGATGAACCACAACGAATTGGTGGGTTGGACAGGCGGAGACAACCGCGTGGCGGTGTTAATGCTTCGCACAGAAGACGATCACAAGCGTTCACAAATTCGCATGGACATCTGTAAGAAATTAATGGGTGAAAAGTGTGATACGATTATTGAAATTCACGCGAAAGGTTCAAGCAGACTTGAAAGAGCGTGCTACTTGATTCACTTAGGAGATTGGTTAACAATAGACCTTGCTGAATTGCGTAACGAAGATGCTACAGCTATTCCAGCAATTATCTTCTTGAAAAACGAGCTTTCGAAAATATGAGTAAACCCGTTGTTTCCTTCAGAGATTTAGGTCTTGCGCCTTACAAGGAAACATGGGATTTTCAGGAAGAGCTGTTTGAACGAAATGTTCAGCGAAAACTTCAAAACAGATTAGAAGGAAAAGTCGACGGAGAGGGAACAGAAGATGTTCTTCTCTTCGTTGAACATCCTCACGTATACACATTGGGAAAAAGCGGCGACGCTTTTCACTTGCTCGTTTCCGAAGAGAAACTCAAAGAGATAGGAGCAACGTATTATCCCATCAACAGAGGCGGAGATATTACCTACCACGGTCCAGGACAAATTGTAGGTTATCCGCTTTTAGACCTCGAGCATTTCTTCACAGACATTCACAAGTACATGCGTTACCTCGAAGAGGCCATCATTCGCACCATTGCGCATTACGGAATTGTGGGTGGAAGAATAGACGGGCTGACAGGTGTGTGGCTAGATATCGATGACCCGAAGAAAGCTCGCAAAATTGCCGCCCTCGGAGTAAAGTGTAGCCGTTGGTTAACTATGCATGGATTCGCGTTCAACGTGAATACAGATTTGAATTACTTCAACCACATTGTGCCTTGCGGAATTACAGATAAAAAAGTAACCAGCCTTTCAAACGAATTGGGACATGAAATGGACATGGTTGAGGTCAAACGTATTCTTCTTCAAGAATTAGCAGATGTATTTCAATTCGAAATACAAATTCAACAATAAGTATTAAAATTTCAAAGTGAATATCGTACGCCCAAGGGCAGCGCTTTTCGTTTTCAAAACCTTACATTTGTAGTATGGAATCATTTTTCTCTGCATTTACAACCGTGCAAGGTTGGGTAGACTTGTTGACCTTGATAATTATGGAAATTGTCTTGGGTATAGACAACATCATTTTCATTGCAATTGTAACCGGATTTTTATCTTCAAAGTCGGATCAAACAAAGGCACGAAGACTCGGACTTTCATTCGCGCTTATTTTCCGAATAGCTCTGCTGTTTACATTGTCCTATTTAGCACATTTACAAGAGTCGTTTTTTACTTTGGGAGGATATGACGTTACAGGAAGAGGCATTGTGTTGCTAGCAGGTGGACTATTCTTGATTATAAAAACTTCCAATGAGATACGACATAAGTTCTTAATTGCAGACAATGAGGAGTCTGAAAAATCGAGAAAGATCAACTTGTTTCAGGCAATTATACAAATCACAATCATTGACATAGTCTTTTCATTCGACTCAATCATCACTGCAGTAGGTTTGGTAGAGCACGTTCCAATTATGGTGGTGGCCGTTATCATAGCCATGTTCGTTATGTTGGCATTCGCGCCTTACGTAAGTGCATTCATTGAAAAATATCCAACATTGAAAATGTTGGCCCTTGTGTTCTTAATTGTCATCGGATTGAATCTAGTGGCTGAAGCTTGTGAAAGCGCACATTTGATTCACATTCCGGAATACGTCAATGTGAAAATGTATTCCTACGTTGCATTTGCATTTGCTCTAACTGTTGAGTTATTGAACATTCGTTTACACCACGTAAAAGAGCGTAAGAGCAACGGATGATCATTATTCAAAACACCCTCGTAAGCGAAGACTTATTCGAAGAACATTTTGTCTGCGATTTGTCTGCGTGCAAAGGCGTTTGTTGTGTGGAAGGAGACAGCGGTGCTCCTATCGGAGAAGACGAAATTCCAATTTTTGAACAAGAGTGGGAAAGCGCAAAAGCCTATATGGTTCCAGAAGGAATAGCGGCTATTGAGCGCGAAGGACTTTATCAAGTAGACGAAGACGGAGACATTGTTACCACGCTGGTTTCAGAGAAAGGTGCTTGTTCTTTTGTTCATTACAGCAAAGACGGAACAGCATTGTGCGCGTTGGAAACTGCATACAAGGCGGGAGAATCGAAATTTAGAAAGCCGATCTCGTGTCATTTGTATCCTATTCGCTTAACGAAGTTGGCAGATTATGTTGGTTTGAATTATCACCGCTGGCCCATTTGTGCCCCGGCATGTGAGTGCGGATCGAAATTGCAAGTGCCGGTGTATAGATTTCTAAAAGATGCAATTACAACAAAGTTTGGTGAGACGTATTTTCAAGAATTAGACGAACACTACCGAGCATGGAAAGCACAAAGACAGGCGTAGTTCTTTTTCTTTTATTCTTTTTTTGCACTCCTGTTTTTTCGCAAGAATGGGTTCAGTTGAATTGTATTTTCAATTCAGAGAGTGGTGATTTACTCTCAGATTACAGAGAGGGGACAGCTCTTGTTGTAAGTGCGCGACTGAAGCAATCGTATGGACAAGGAACCATGCAAACCACACGCATCAATCGATTGCACAGGATTGATTTATTTACTGAAAGGGAAGAGACGTTCTTTCCGAAAGATTGGAACTTTGATGAGGGTGTTTCATGCTTTGGAGATAACAAGAGTGAATTGTTTTTTCAAACTGATTTGGATGTAAGAGGAACGCTTTCGAAGTCGTACAAGATATTTCTGTGGGATTCGACATTAACCTATAAAAGTGTTGGAGCACCGGTTGAAATGGCGGGTAATAGTGGAGAGGGTGGTTTCGATAACATTAATCCCACGTACGATCAATTGGAAAAACTGCTTATTTTCTCCAGTAATCGACCGGGTGGCTATGGTGCACATGACTTGTATGGTTGTTATCGAGTTGGAAAGGGTTGGGGACCTGTTTTCAATTTAGGTCCAGGCGTGAATACTTCCAGCAATGAAATTGGCTCAACGCTTTTTAAAGGCACGCTTTATTTTTCGAGAATGAATTTGCAAGATTTGAAAATGACGATGTATTCAGCATTTCAAAAAGAAGCTTTTCAAACTTCAACAAAGCTTCTACCGCCTTTCAATAATGAAAGAGCAGACATCTGGAAAATTGTCTTCGTTTCAAATGTTGAAGCATATGTTTCGGGTGAAAACATAGAACGCTATATCCTTCCACTAAAAAGTAAACAAGTTCAATTTAGATTGAAGGAAGGAACGCGGGTGTTACCAAATATTGGCCTGTCAGTTGTTTCTGTTGGAAGTGGAGAACGCTCAGATTTGAAATCGAATTCTGAAGGAATAACAGCATTATTTAACCTCTCGTTGGAAACGAAATACAAGGTCAGTATCGCTGAAAAAGATTGGGAACTTTTAAAAGCAACGGGGAATGGGAAGGGCTACAAGGCAGAGCTTATCGATGAATTCGGAAATATTATTCGAGTCTTCAAGTTCGACGCGAATGGAAATTTCCAATTTGAATTGCTCGATTTTGTCTATACGAATTTGACACTTTTAGAAGAAATAGATCGCAGTAAATTGAATGTTTCAAAGGTTGAAGCGGCAATAAGCAAGAGCGTTTTAACAAAAAAATATTTCTTCCCGGTGAATGAAAGTACCCTGAATGAAATTCAGAAAATAGATCTGCGCAATTGGTTGAGAGATCAGGCCAATTCAACATTCACCATCAGCGGATTCGCAAGTTCTGACGGAAGTTCAAAACGAAATAAGGAATTGGCAAACAGTAGAATTCAAGCGACTAAGCAATGGCTTGTAACAAATGGAATTCCAGAAAAAAGTATAAAAATCAAAGTTGTAGGAATTAACGAAGTCGGAGAAAAAGGACGTCGCGTAGAGCTTGAAGCGATTCCATTATCTTCGCATTAACAACACAAAAAATCATGTTTGAAAAACTATTTCCAAACCGCGAATTAAGAATAGTAAAAGGAAAACTTACCGAAAGCGGAACTTCGCATTTAGACGGTCAAGAAGATAAAGGTGCCCAACGATGGGTGAAAGTGAACAATGAAGTAGTTACCCGCGTAAGCGATGGACTGTATCATGCGCAGTGGGACGATGAAGTGGTTGTTGTTTGCGATAAGTACAACTTCATGGTTGGCTATTGGAACTTTTCAAAGGGTTCAGGAAGTGAACCGAACTACTCGGCCTCTATTGGTTCAACAGCTGTGGTTACTTTGATTATACTCACTTCGATGATGTTCAATTTTATTCCCATGCACGATCCGCAAAAGGGCGACATCATTACTTCCTTCTACAATTACATTTGGAAAGATGAGTTCTTTGTAACGCGCTGGTGGGCCACTGCTTCAATCATAGGTGTATTCGGTTTGTATGGATTTATCTGGACTCCCATTTACGCAATAGGACATGTTAAGCGAGAACGTCAGGCTGCTGTTATGTTAGCTCCATATAGAAACATCGTCGAGTGAAATTCGGGAAGTTAGAGAGCGTCGACCATCTTTCTTTTTCATTAGACGTTCCATCACAGGATTATTCCTTCCTACCGAATGATCATTCGGGTAAGTTAGAGATCATTGTTGGCGGAACTGTTTGGGGCGTTCCGCAATGGAAGGGAATTCACTTTCCTGTCAAGACGAAACCAACAGAGTTTCTTCATTACTATTCAAGACTCTTTCCGTGTATTGAATTCAACGGTTCTTATTACCGCACACCGCCTGTCGCGCAAGTAGCGAAGTGGGTAGAGCAAGTTTCCGAGAACTTTTTATTCTGTCCGAAATTTCCACAGAGCATTTCTCATTGGAGACAGTTTCAAAATTGCGAGCGCGAGACCGATTTATTTATGGAAGCACTTTTTGCTTTTGGAAAGAACTTGGGAACGACATTCATTCAGCTTCCACCGCATTACAGTCCTGCAAAGGCAGAACCTCTTTTGCGTTATCTGGAAAAACTTCCGAGAGACGTTCGTTATTCAGTAGAGATGCGTCATCCCGATTGGTTCTTGGGAAATGTGCTGGAAGAGTATGCCGAAGAATTAAATAAGTTGAACGTGGGCTTAATTGTTTGCGACACTTCCGGAAGAAGAGATGCTGTGCACATGCGTTTGACGAGTGATGAGCTAGTGATTCGTTTTGGTGGAAACGATTTACACTCAAGCGATGAACTGCGCTTGAACCAATGGATGAAGCAATTGAAAGCGTGGGAAAAAGTTGGATTGAAGAAATGCTATTTCTGGATTCATCAACCCGAAAGTTTGCACACGGTTGAAACGATGCAACTCTTCAATGAAATAATTTCAGCTTACAAGTAGACACAACCGCCACAGGTGTCTTTAGACGCCCCCGTTACTTCAGATAGCGCTGTTGGTTGCTCAGACAGACGAAGGGCGCCTAATAGCGCGAAAATGAGCGCCTCTTTGTATTGAATGGTGTCATTGTCTGGAACAACTACCGCCAATTCTGTTTTCGATTGAATCGACTCAATGAGGAAAGAATTGAAAGCTCCTCCGCCGGTAACCAAAACACTTCCTGTCCAACCCTCGAAAATCTGTGCTATTTGAATCGCCATGTGTTCGGTGCATGTCGCTAACAAATCGCGGATGGTCAATTGAGATGCGCCGAGCAAAGGAAGGAAGTGACGTTCGAACCATTCTTTTCCCAATGACTTAGGAAGTTCTTGCGAGTAGTAAGAAAGTGAATTTAGTTTTTCAAGAAGTTCAATATTCACAACACCGCGTCTGGCCATTTCTCCGTTCGCATCGAATGGATATCCGGTTTGTTCGGCCAATAAATTCAAAGCCATATTCGCCACACACACATCGAAGGCATTCAGGTCGCCCATAAGTGTGTATGAGACATTCGCAATTCCGCCAATGTTCAAACAAAAATCGTATTCACTGAATAACAAACGGTCACCAATGGGGACCAATGGCGCCCCTTGTCCACCGTGCGCCACATCGGTGGTTCTGAAATCGCAAATGGTTTTAATTCCTGCGTTTGCAGCAATGTGCGCCCCGCTTCCAATTTGAACGGTAAGCGATTCACCAGGCTGATGAAATACGGTATGTCCGTGCGATGCAATTGCATCCGCAGTCAAGTTTCTTTCCTCTAAAAAACGCTTGACTTGTTTTCCAGAATAAATTCCAAAATCGACATTCAGTTGCGCCAATTCGAGCGCAGACATTTTGTGCGCTCTTCGAAAAATATCCCGCCATGAAGCGTCATAAACTATGGTCTCTGCAGCAACAATTTCGTATTCCCATTTTCCTTCGTTGAAGGAAAGATCACACAACGCAATGTCCAGTCCATCGAGACTGGTTCCGCTCATGAGTCCAACAATTCGAAAGGCTTCCATAGGGTGCAAATATAAGAGGGCGGAATGAACCGCCCTCTCAGTATCTCAATCAGAAGAATATTATTTGATAATGATTGTCTTCGTCCAAAGGTTAGTGTCGTTTGAAACTTTACATACATAAGTTCCAACAGCCAATGACGGCAATGAAACTTGATTCATTCCAGCGTTCAAATATTCAGTGTGAACCAATTGTCCTTGTGCGCTGTAAATATTCAAGATTGATTTTCCTGATTGAACCGGAACACCTACCCACAAGTTGTAAGAGGCTGGGTTCGGATAAACACTCATGTCGTTGTTAGTCTCATCTTCAACACCAACCAAGCTCCATGTTGCCATGAATTCTTGAAGGTAAAGATTCGCAACGCGCGCGTCATGAACTACAACAGTGTTCTCGTCATTCGTGGTTTGTGCAGCACTGCTCCAGTTGTGACTTCCAGTAAGAACAGTTGGGTCTGAATCCAACGTGCTATGATCGACAATGCAATACTTGTGGTGAAGGTCATATTGAATACCCTCATGCGAACGGATGTCTTGACCTGCGGCTTGCAAGTATGCAAATTCAGACGCGGGATCTGAAGTTTGTTCCATCATACCACGAACCAATACCAAGAATAAATCATCTTCAGCTATGATAGCATCAGCAATATCTGCGCGTGTGAAAGCAAGAATAGCGTAATCTAAATTGGTGTCTGTTGTTTGCATGGTCTTGATAATCGCGCCGTTTGCATTGTCAGTTGGAGAGAAATAACTTTCAACTTTAATATCATCTGGACCCATTACATATTGCAACGGAGTGTTGTTGGTTTTGCTAGATCCAAATACACCATTCGGATTACCAGGTTGTGCACCAGAACCGCCCCACATTTCCTCGAATTCTAAGCGATATCCGCGAGCAATACTTTGATCTTGGAAAATAATTATATTGTTGAAATCGGTAGACATGTTGTTGTCTGTCCAGTTGGTAGAACCTGTAAACACCCATGAATTCGCAGCTGAATCTGGATCAACAACAATAAATTTATTGTGCATGATACCTGTGCCAGAAGTATTAATTCTTTCAACAACTGGAATATTCGGATTCAAAAGAGACAGACCCAATTGAGCAGTAGAACCATCGGAAACAATTCTCACTTGCACACCAGCGTTGTATCTGTTGTTGATTGCATTAGCAATAGTTGCGTCGTCTGTGAAGTTGTAAATTGCAATATCAACGGCTTGTTGAGCGCGCAGAATGTATGCCGCAATGGTATCGTTTGTTAAAGTGCCCAACGATATTGCGTTTTCAATGGTCGCGTAGCTGTTGTCAACTTGTCTTGTGAAGTAAGTTCTTATTTCACCGGAGCTTAAGCTTTTGGTTGCATACGGACGAACAGTGCTTGTGCTCGAACCATCAACGTTTGAAGAGGTTACAGATGCGTAGTAAATTGTTCCAGGCTGTAAGCCAGAGATATTCACAACGTGATTCGTTACGCTCTCATTTACATAAACGGTTTGTCCTAAAGATGTGGTTAAACCGTAGTTCACTTCGCTGTCTCCAGTATTATTGGTTGACCAGTTAAGGTCGAAAGATGAAGTGGTAATGTTTGTTTGAGTAACTGCGCCAATGATAGCAACTCCAGGAGGAAGAATGAAATCGTTTTCATCACGTGGTAAAATTTGATAGCCAGCATCGAAAGGCTCAGTATTGTCGAATTGAGAAACAATTCCAACGAGCGTAATAGCGCTGGCCGGAAGATTTGTTCCAACCAAAACACTTCCAGCACGAATGTATATAACACCCGATTGTCCGTTAGCCAAATAAGAGTAAGTAGAGTTCGCTGAGATGACAGAACCTGCCAAATCGAAAACTACATTATCCACGGTTACTAATTCACCTTCGTAAGCTTCAGCAATCATGTTTGGAGTAACCAATTGATTTGTTGGAAGAGTATTGTTCGATGAGTTTACAGTCACAGCAGTTAGCGTTGGTCCTATTTCGAGTAGTCCATTGAATTCGGTTATTACACCTGAAACAGTAACGAGGTCACCACGCAATGGAGCAGCAGGCCAAGAAGCCCAATCAACTCCAGGGTAAATAGCAATGCCCGCCTGGCTGTCTTGAATGTAACGCACAGAGCTGCCCATTTCAGTGCCGTTGGTAACGATACCAGTTACAGTTACAGCTGCTCCAACTCCTGCAATTCTAGCTGCTGATATGGTACCTCCAGCAATTGGAGTTCCAGCGCAGTCGCAATTAACGTCATACGTGTCACCTGTTGTAGTTGGAATGTTGTCATTACAGGCATCACCAGGAAATGCACAAGAACCGTTGTCAGTTATCGCAAGCGCATTGTAGTTACAAGCAGTATTATCCATGCAGCCAGAGATTGTTCCGCTGTTTGAGGCGCCTGGAGTAGGCAATTGAGCAACGTATGCAGCAGTATTGAATGCTGCTCCGCCATCAGGTAGACGAGAAGAAGAGTTGTTTAAAACCGCAGTTGGAGCAGTTTCGTATACTTGAGGCTGACCAGGAGTAAGAACGTTTATTAGGTTTGTTGCTATCGTCGCTGGGGCTCCATATACTAAGGCATCTACTAAACCAACAGCGCTAACAGCAGTTCCATTAGGCCAAGCCGCAGCTGTTGCTGTGTATATGGCTATTCCGTCAGAACCATTTTGTAAAGGGGTTCCGGAGAATGTTACATTCACGTTTGCAACACCAGCATTTCCTAAAACGAAATATCCCGAGGCCGGAATTACGTTTCCAGATAGATCAATGGTTTTGTAGGACGTTCCATTTGCTCCGTTAAACCAAACCATTACCATCCCATTCAATGATTGTCCTGGTGCACCATACAATTCAATAAATTCAGCAGCGTCTGTTCCAATTTGATCGGCATCAACTTCGTTAATGACAACCTGAGCTTGCGTAGCTCCGATAAGAAGCGCTAACAAGAGTGTGTAGATGTATTTCATTTTTGTTTCTATTATACTTTTTATTTTTCTTAATTCTCTTTTAGAATGTAGCAGATAAAGATACGTTGAACCATCTTCCTTGACCAAAGAAAACTCCGGCCGAAGATGCGTCAAAATTATACGCCTTGTTGTTGTACAATGCATTCAAGTCGTTGTTTCGTGCGTCTGTAATGAATACGCTATTCAATACGTTAAATACACTTCCTCTCAAATCCCAACGCACACCATTAAACTCTTTGCCATAACCAGCATGAAATTCCAACGTGCCATAGGCAGGGATTCTCCAAGACTCTCTTCCAGCATTGTCACCATTTAATTCAAAGGGGTTCATATCAGAAAAATAGCGATCGAACCAAGTATATCTGGTCTTCGCATAAGCCCCATTTTTCCATTCATAACGAAGCATAGCACCTAATTGTGTTTGAGCAGCATCACTCACGTGAACACCATTCGCATCGTAAGTCACACTGTACTGCTCACTATCAGGATTTCCGGGATCTGAGTATACCGGATTTCCATTGTCATCAAAAATGAAAATTGTATCGGAAGAAGTCCATATCCAATCACCAAATGAAGCCAAACCTTCGAAGGTGATACGGTCATTTATTTTATAAGCAAAATCGAGTTCAGCGCCTTGGTGACGTGCATTCATTCCACGAATATTTACCGTGATGTTCGAAGTTGGATCTTGCGGATCAGGAACAGAAAGCCCGTATGGAAACGGCTTGTTTTTCCATGTTGTGTGATACAGATTTACGTTGAACGAAAACTTCTTCGATTTGTAATTCCAACCGTTTTCAAAGCTCGAAATAATTTCATTTTCGATTGTTTTAAATCGTTCATTTGCATTCGTATAGATTTGACTAAAAAGGGGAGCCTTATTCAAGTAACCGGCATTAACGAAAACAGCCA
>JBIKZA010000037.1:0-23749 GCA_044354975.1 Flavobacteriales bacterium | reverse complement strand
CGAGCGAGCCTGAATTCCTTCAAGCAGTTCACGAGGTGGCGGAAGCCATTATTCCGTTCATGGAAAACCATCCTAAATACAAGGAGGCTAAAATCCTAGAACGCATGGTTGAACCAGAACGCACAATAATCTTCCGTGTTCCATGGGTAGATGATAAAGGTGAAATTCAAGTTAATCGCGGATACCGCGTAGAATTCAACAGTGCAATTGGACCTTACAAAGGCGGATTGCGTTTTCACCCAACGGTGAATCTTTCTGTTTTGAAATTCTTAGGATTCGAACAAGTATTCAAAAATTCATTAACTACCCTTCCAATGGGTGGAGGTAAAGGTGGATCAGACTTCGATCCGAAAGGAAAGAGCGATCGTGAGGTTATGGCTTTTTGCCAAAGCTTCATGAGCGAATTGTCTCGCCACATTGGTCCAGATACTGACGTTCCTGCTGGAGATATCGGAGTAGGTGGACGTGAGATCGGATTTATGTTCGGTCAGTACAAGCGTCTTCGTAACGAATTCACGGGTGTATTAACTGGAAAAGGTCGCAACTGGGGTGGATCATTGATTCGTCCGGAAGCAACAGGTTACGGTACTGTATACTTCGCTCAAGAAATGTTGGCGGTGAAAGGAATGAACTTCAGCGGTAAAACGGTTGTTGTTTCAGGTTCTGGAAACGTTGCGCAATACGCTATTGAAAAAGCTACTGAACTGGGTGCTAAAGTGGTTACCGCTTCAGATTCATCAGGATATATCTACGACGCAAGCGGAATCGATGCTGAGAAACTTGCTTTCTTAATGGAATTGAAAAACGTGAAGCGCGGACGTATTCAAGAGTACGCAACCAAATACGGATGTGAGTTCGTAGCTGGAAAAACACCTTGGGGTGTGAAGTGCGACATTGCTCTTCCATGTGCTACTCAAAACGAATTGAATGGCGACGATGCGAAAGCATTGGTAGCTAACGGTTGTGTTGCAGTGGCGGAAGGTGCTAACATGCCTTCAACGCCAGAAGCAATTGCTGTATTCGACGAAAACAAATTAATGTTCTCTCCAGGAAAGGCGTCTAACGCTGGTGGTGTAGCTACATCTGGTTTGGAAATGTCTCAAAACAGTCTTCGTTTAAGCTGGACTCGTGAAGAAGTAGATCAACGTCTTCATAACATCATGAAGAGCATTCATGCTGCATGTGTTCAGTATGGTACAGACGGAGACTATGTTAACTACGTGAAAGGTGCAAACATCGCAGGCTTCGTTAAAGTTGCCGACGCTATGTTAGACCAAGGGGTAGTTTAACTCAGTATTAAATTTTCTTCTGAAAGGGCGGTTTTCGAACCGCCCTTTTCGTTGGCAATAATTTCAGCTATACCTTCGTTACGAATTCAATAGGAAACCGAATGGACAGGTATATTCTCATTTTTATATTGTTTTTTGCTAGCCGATTGTCTGCTCAAGTTTCGGGAGGAGTGACGGGTATTTATAATTTTCAAACAGAGAGTTTTGGCATAGGTGCTCGGGCAATTTTCAGAGAAAAGAAGCAGATACAAATCAGCCCGCAGTTTTCGTATTTCCTTCCAACCAATAAAATTCATGAATGGACACTTGGCGCATCCGCACAATACAAATTCTTCAAAAGGAAAAAAATCCAATCCTATACCTTGGTACATTTGGGATACAATCGTTGGATGAATTATGAGTCTTCCGATATGAAAGACGCTAGGCTTAACAATTGGAATGCGGAGGTAGGTGTGGGCGTGGTTTTCGGGAAGAAAATAAAGCCTTTTGTCGAATGGAGATACAATACGCGGCACCAAGAGGGTATGCTGCACGTGGGATTAATGTTTAACAAGAATTCATTCAAAGGAAAAAAAGAAAAATGCGCAGCTTATGACTAATAAAAACACTTATTTTTTTGCCAGAGCGACAATGCTAATTGTTCTCGTTACTACCGTATTGTTTTCATCGTGCTCTAGAGATCGCATTGAACGCGATTTGAACACCTATGAATCTCCAAATGCCTATTTAGATTCTAAGAAGCAAGACGAACAAGTGTTTGTCATTGACACTGCGGGTGAGGGACCAATTATTGGAAATCAAGGAACAACTATTTGGGGAAGTATTGACTGTCTTCAACTACCGGGCGGTGCCCCTGTTGATTATCCGTTTATTGTGAAATTGGTGGAGTTATATACTCCGAAGGATATGATCTATTACCGTATGCCAACGGTTGCAGCAGGAATGCCTTTAGAAACGGCTGGTGAAATTAGATTGAGAGCCGAAAAAGACGGACAAGAACTATCGCTATCGCAACCCTGCGCCTTTAAAGTGAGTATGCCGAATGCTTCGCCGGCACTGAATTACATTAATGTTTATTACGGAAATGAGAACGGTGATTTAGTGGATTGGACCACTGACCTTGGATTGTGGGGAATAACTCAAACGCAAAATCCTGTATTCGACGTAGATACCATCGGATATACCGCGTTTATTGAGAAATTAGGTTGGATTAATGCCGATCGCTCTGTGACGACAAGCGGAACGTACAGCGTAACTTTCGATTCGGAAGAAGACGATTTATCGAATGTCATATTCTTCGCATATCTGCCAGACTCCAAAACTGTATTGCAGTCGAGTGGTGGAATAATCTCGGGTATTCCTTCGGGGGCATTTGCTAAAGTTGTAGCCATTGCGGTAAATACCAGTGGAGATTTGTTCCATTTCAACCAAGAACTAACGGTGAATGGCAATTCAACAGTAATGGTGGTGATGACAGGAATTTCCGATCCGGAATTGACGGCGCTATTCGATAGTTTATAAAAATAACAGTAGAGGCATTTACCCCTTATTTTCGTACATTTGTCCGAATTTTATTCGAAAATTCAAACGTATGTCCGCAAACAATTCTAAAATTGTAGGAGAAGGTCTTACCTACGACGATGTGCTTCTCGTTCCTGCCTATTCAGAGGTGCTTCCTCGTGAGGTGAATATTTCTTCACAATTCACAAAAAACATAACCTTACATACCCCCGTTGCATCAGCTGCAATGGATACAGTTTCTGAAAGCTCAATGGCCATAGCTATGGCTCGCGCAGGCGGAATTGCTGTAATTCACAAGAACATGAGCATTGCCGCGCAGGCTGCGGAAGTGCGAAAGGTGAAGCGAAGCGAAAGCGGAATGATTCAAGATCCCATTACGCTTCACGAAACAGCAAATGTTGGAGATGCCTTCGCTATCATGTCCGAACATAAAATCGGTGGCATTCCAGTGGTAGATGCAGATGGTATATTGAAGGGAATTGTTACCAACCGTGATCTTCGATTCGAAAAAAATTACGAGAAACCCATTCGTGAAGTCATGACAAGCGAAAACCTTGTCACAACAGATAAGCCGAAAGACCTAGCTACCGCGGAATCTATTCTTCAAGAAAAGAAAATTGAAAAACTTCCTGTTGTTTCCGCCGACGGAAAATTAATGGGACTCATCACATACAAAGACATTTTGAAATTGCACCGATATCCGAATGCCTGCAAAGACAACTTCGGACGTTTGCGTTGCGCTGCAGCTGTTGGTGTTACCGCCGACACCTTGGAACGCGTTGAAGCCCTGGTGAAGGCTGGAGTAGACGCTGTGGTTATTGATACGGCTCACGGACATTCGAAGGGAGTGATTGAAACGTTGAAAAAAGTGAAGGCTGCTTTCGGCGATAAAATTGATGTTATAGTTGGAAATATAGCAACGGGCGCCGCTGCGAAAGCTTTGGTAGAAGCGGGAGCCGATGGAGTGAAGGTTGGAATTGGTCCAGGTTCAATTTGCACCACGCGCGTTATTGCCGGTGTAGGTGTTCCACAATTAACTGCAGTTATTGACGTTGCAGAAGCCTTGAAAGGAACAGGCGTGCCAATCATTGCTGACGGTGGAATTAGATATACAGGTGATATTGCAAAAGCAATTGCTGGCGGAGCTTCAACCATTATGATTGGTTCTATGCTTGCTGGAACGGAAGAGTCTCCTGGAGAAACCATTATTTACGAAGGAAGAAAATTCAAGTCATACCGCGGTATGGGTTCGTTGGAAGCCATGCAGCACGGATCAAAAGACCGATACTTCCAAGATGCGGAAGACGATATTAAAAAATTAGTGCCGGAAGGAATTTCTGGACGCGTACCTTTCAAAGGTTCAGTGATGGAGGTTATGCACCAAATCATTGGCGGACTTAGAGCCGGTATGGGATACTGCGGAGCAGCCAACATTGAACAACTTCAAGAAGCTAAATTTATCAGAATTACAAATGCGGGAATCAAAGAGAGTCATCCGCACGACGTTCTTATTACAAGAGAAGCACCAAATTACAGTTATAAATAATCATGTTTAATTCAAGTCTTATGCGTTTTACAAAAGCTCTACTTTTAAGTGTTGTGCTCACTTGCGCAGCGTTGTTCAGCGCGAATGCGCAACCCATACAAAAGGCCCCAGCTACCTCTCCGGCAGTTCTTAGCGTAGACGGTGAAGAAGTTTCTTTGGAAGAATTTGAGAATATTTTCAGAAAGAACAACCGCGATTCGGTTGTTACAAAAGCTGCGCTTGACGAGTACATGGAGCTATTCATCAACTTCAAATTGAAAGTTCATGCTGCGAAAGCCGCTGGCCTGGACACGGTGAGTAAATTCAAATATGAATTGCAAGGATACCGTGCACAATTGGCTCGTCCGTATTTAACAGATCAGGAGAAATTAGACGAACTTATGCAAGAGGCTTATGCGCACTTGCAAGAAGAGGTTCGTGCAAGTCACTTGCTTATTGAATGCAAGCCAAATGCCTTGGCTGCCGATACCTTGAAGGCCTACAACAAAATTATGGATATCCGCAAGAAGATTCTTGCTGGAGAATCATTCGAGTCTGCTGCTAAGAAATACAGCACCGACAAATCAGTAGAAAAAAACAACGGAGATCTTGGCTATTTCACAGCATTCCAAATGGTTTATCCGTTTGAATTTGCTGCCTACAACACTAAGATTGGCGAAGTGACTATGCCTGTGCGTACCCAATACGGATACCACTTGTTGAAGGTAACCGGACGCCGTCCTGCACGCGGAGAAATTCATGTTGCACACATCATGGTGAAACCGAAGAAAGAAGATGCGAATGATCCTGCAGCAGAAGCGAAGATTAACGAGATTTATCAAAAAGCATTAGAAGGAAAACAAACCTTCCAAGAGTTATGTGCATTGTACAGCGAAGATGTTACGACGAAAAACAAAGGCGGAGAACTTCCTTGGTTCGGAACGAACAAAATGGTTTCTGAATTCGAAGAAGCGTCTTATGCAATGAAAGCAGACGGCGATGTTTCTCGTCCGTTTAAGACTTCTTACGGTTGGCACATTGTGAAGCGTTTAGCTTATAAGCCATTGGCTTCGTTCGAGTCTATGTCGAAAGACATCAAAGCAAAAGTTTCGAAAGATGCTCGCGCTGAAAAAACAAAGAACTCATTCCTTTCGAAAATTGGAAAAGAATACAACTTCGTTTACAACCAGAAGTACATCAACAAGCTTGCGTCAAAGGCCGATAGCAGCACGTATGTAGGTCAGTTGAAAGCGAGCAAAGGCTTATTGAAAAAAGTTTTCTGTGAAGTTTCTGGAACGAAATACACCGTGAACGAATTCTATCAAACCATGATCACGCGTAAAGGTGCAAACACGAATTTGAATCCAGTTGACTACGTGAAGCACGAAGCGAAAATGTTTGCGGAAGACAAATTAATGCGTGAAGAAGATGCACACTTGGAAGCCAAGTACCCAGCGTTCCGTTTATTAATGAAGGAATACCGTGAAGGTATTTTGTTGTTTGAATTGACCGATCAATTGGTGTGGTCGAAAGCCGTGAAAGATACCGTTGGATTGAATTCTTATTTCGAAGCAAACAAGGCGAGCTTCATGTGGCCAGACCGCGCGGAAGTAGTTATTTACACCTGCGCCAATGACGAGATTGCGAATAAACTTCGCAAGATGCTTGAGTCTGGAAAATCGCCTTCTGAAGCTGCTGCAGAATTGAATCAAGGCACACAGTTGAACCTTCAAACGGAAGGTGGATTGTTCGCTCGTGAAGATCGCGAAGTGTTAGGAAAAATTAAGTGGACGGAAGGATTGAGCGTGAATGTTCCAATGAACGGACAGGTAATGGTTGTTGATATTGAAGAGTTGCTGAACAAGTCTCCAAAGAAATTATCTGAATCTCGCGGACTTGTGACTTCAGAATATCAAAACTTCCTCGACAAAATGTGGGTGGAAGAATTGCGCAAGACACACACGTACAAGGTTAACACAGAAGTTCTTCACTCCATAGTAAAGTAAACATGAAGGCTGCACATTTTTTAATAGCAGCTCTTTGTGTCGCACTCGCAAGTAGTTGCGGTAATTCAACTTCAGATGCCGTTGCGCATTTGGGAGATGCTGTATTGACGATGGAGGAATTGCGTGAGCGTATTCCAAACAATATTTCAGCGGAAGATTCGACCGCACTCGCGCAAGAAATTATTCAGTCTTGGTTGAAAGATGCGTTAGTGCTTCAAGAAGCCGAGAAAATTTCCGATGAAGAAAAGCTTTCAGTGGAGAGAAGAATAGAAGATTACAGGAAGTCGCTACTCATCTACTCATACGAGCAAGATTGGATTAAAAAGAATATGGATACCGTCGTTACAGACGAGCAAATTCAAACGTATTACGAGGCCAATAAGAGTTCGATGAAAGTAAATGAACATTTCATTCAACTTAAATTTTGCTCTCTTCCGGAAAAATCAAAGGACCTTAAGAATATGTCTACCGCTTTCGCTTCTGACGATATTGCAACGTGGGAAGCTTTTTGTGTTCAGGTTGGAGCGAAGCATTATTACAACTATTCAACTTACATCAATTGGGAGCAATTTGCTCAGCTAATTCCTTTAGCAATAGCAGACCGTTCACAGTTTATTACCCAAGCCACTTCAACACAGCAGATTAATTTCAATGGTGAAATAATTTGGGTGAAAATTGGTTCTTACCTTCTGCCAGGCGATTCGTCGCCACTGGAAATGGTTCGAAGCAATATTGCAAGTATCTTGCTGAACATACGAAAGCAAGAGCTCTTGCAGAAAATGAAAAATGGACTTTACGATCAGGCAAAATCTGAAGGTAAACTAGAACAATAAGCGAATGAAAAAAGGTTTTTTGGGGTTGGTGTTTGCGATGCTGTCTTTCCTTTCATGGGCGCAGCCCGGAAAAACCATAGATAAAATTATTGGAGGTGTTGGCGCTGAAGTTGTTCTTCTTTCAGATTTTGAAAATGCTAAATTCGAATTAACGCAAGGGAAGTCGCAACTTCCTGCTGAAAAGGAATGCTCGATTTTTGAAAATTTGATGTATCAAAAACTGTTGTTACATCAAGCAAAAATCGACAGTGTAGAGGTAACAGACGGTGAAGTAAATGCGCAGGTTGAAAAAAGAATTACCTATTTCATTGAGATGTTAGGTAGTGTCGAGCAGTTTGAAACGTATTACGGGAAACCTATTTCACAGCTGAAAGTAGATTTTTTCGAAATGATTCGCGATCAATTGCTTACCCAAAAGAAGCAAGACGAAATCACAAAAAATGTGAAAATCACGCCTTCACAAGTCTTGAAATATTACCAGTCTCTTCCTGAAGATTCGCTTCCACTTATTGGAGAACAAGTTCAATATTCACAGATAGTTATTGCACCGCTTATTCCCGAAAGTGAAAACCAGCAGGTGATTCACTTCCTCGACAGTGTTCGAAACGACATTGCTTCGGGAAGAACGAGCATGACCATTCAAGCCCGCCGACACAGCGAAGATCCGGGCTCGAAGTTCAAAGGTGGTTGTTACGACATGATAAAAAAAGGAAGTTTCGTTCCTGAATATGAGTCAGCTGTTTTCACTACGGATGAAGGAAATTATTCTCCGGTATTCAAATCAACGTATGGATATCATTTTGTGAAAGTGGTAGAAAAGCGCGGTGAATATTACAGAGCGTGTCACATCTTAATGTCTCCGAAAATTAAGGACGAAGATTTTAATCGCTGCAAGGCACAAATAGATTCGGTCTACAGTGAATTGAAGTCGAAAAAGATTTCTTTCAATGCAGCAGCAGCGCGTTTCAGCACAGACGAAGAGACGAAGAATCAAGCAGGAAAAATTATGAATATGCAAACGGGGGGCACTCGTCACGACGTTTCAACATTGACTGCAGAATTGAATTTAACATTATCTAAATTGAAGGAAGGAGAATTGTGCGAACCGCAATTGGCGAAGCAACCGAACGGAAAAGACGCCTACGTGATATATCAGTTAGACGCACGTCTTTCTGCTCACAGAGCGAACATGGAACAAGACTATGAATTGTTTCAGGCCAAAACTGAAAGTATCGAGCGTCAGAATGCAACCGACGTTTGGGTAGGAAAAGCACTTAAGAAAAATTACTCATTCATGGACGAACAGTTTAAAGACTGCACGTTTCAATTCAACTGGAATAAAAAATAATACCATGACCACATTTACATCAGATGTAGAGGCGTTAGATGCGTTGAAAGAAAAATACAACGCGCTGAAATTCGAGATTCAAAAGGTAATGGTTGGGCAGGACGAGGCGGTGCGCGACGTTATTATTTCTATTTTGGGAAATGGTCACTGCCTGTTGGTTGGTGTTCCTGGATTGGCGAAAACACTTTTGGTAAACACACTTTCGCAAGTCCTAGGCCTGTCTTTCAATCGTATTCAATTCACGCCCGATTTAATGCCGAGCGATATCATTGGCTCTGAAATTTTAGATGAATCGCGTCAGTTTAAATTCATCAAAGGCCCATTGTTTTCAAACATTATTTTGGCCGATGAGATCAATCGTACTCCACCGAAAACTCAAAGTGCGCTGTTAGAAGCCATGCAAGAACGTCGCGTAACAGCGGGCGGTGTAACGCATGTTCTGCCTTCTCCGTTTTTTGTTTTGGCTACACAAAACCCCATTGAACAAGAAGGAACGTATCCGTTGCCTGAAGCGCAATTGGACCGTTTCATGTTTAACATTTGGGTCGATTATCCAACATTAGCGGAAGAGTTAGTTATAGTGAAGCAAACCACTTCAGGTGTTACACAAACACTTTCCCCAGTTATTTCTTCTGAAGAAATTCAATTCTATCAGCAGCTCATTCGCAAGATGCCGGTACCTGATAATGTTATTGAATATGCTGTGCGCTTGGTTGCGAAGACACGTCCAAACAGAGAGAACGCCGATCCATTGGCGAATCAATATTTAAGTTGGGGCGCAGGTCCTCGTGCTTCACAATTTTTAATTGTTGGTGCGAAGGTGAATGCCGCACTGAATGGCAAGTACAGTCCAGATATTGAAGACGTGAAAGCCGTTGCGTTGCCAATTCTTCGTCACCGTATTGTGCGCAACTACAAGGCAGAAGCCGATGGTTATTCGGTAGAGAAGATTGTTTCACAACTGCTTTAATATTCTCCCTGGGTGCGCATTGCCATTAATACCCGACTGCTTATTCCAGGGAAGCTGGAAGGCATCGGTCGATTCACATTTGAAACGATAAAGCGATTGTCGCACCGATTTCCTGAGCATGAATTTCATTTGCTAAGCGATCGAAAAAACGATGAACATTGGCAATTCGGAATGAATGTTTTTCAGCATCGTATATTTCCTCCTGCACGCAGACCTTGGTTATTTGATTGGTGGTTCGATTACAGCGTTCCGGTTAGGTTGAAAAGAATAAAAGCGGACATTTTTATTTCTCCGGATGCGCATGCGTCAAGAAGATGTCCAATACCGCAGCTCACCGTTATACACGACATTAATTTCGTTCATTTCCCAGAGTTTATGCCGAAGCGATACGCGAAGTATTGGAACGAGAGAACGTCTGATTTTGTGAAGTTGAGCACGCGCATTGCAACGGTGAGTGAATTTAGCAGAAGAGATATTGCAACAACTTTCAATCTTCCGGAAAGTATTATAGACGTGCTTTGTAACGGAATAGACCATACGTTTTCTCCTGTTGAAGAACATAAGAAAGAAGTCATTCGAGATAAATTTTCTCAAGGAATAAAATACTTCTTGTTTGTTGGCGCATTGCACCCAAGGAAGAATGTTCACCGTGTGGTTGAAGCATTCAATGCAGCTGCTGAAAAAGGAGTAGAATCCTGTCTGATCATTGCTGGAAATAAATTCTGGAGCTATCCTGATTTAGATTCTGCATTAGCTAAAATTAACTACCGAACGAACATTCGGTTTTTAGGACATGTTCATACCGCCGATCTTCCCGTGTTGATGTCGGCAGCGGAAGGATTGATTTTCCCAAGCTTATATGAAGGATTCGGAATTCCATTGATAGAAGCAGAAGCATGCAACGTTCCTGTAATTGCTTCGGAAGGAACGGTAATGGAAGAAATCTCAAACGGATCCGCTTTTTTTGTCAATCCTCTGGAAGTCGCTGAAATTGCTGAAGCCATTGTGAAAATTAACGACGGTCAGCGGAATGTAGTGTCGAAAGAACATAATTACACATGGGAAAAGGCGGCGGAGTTGCTGTGGGAGAGCATTCAACAAACTCTTCAACACAAAAAATAAAATGCTATTCAATTCCATTGAATTCTTTTTGTTCTTTCCGATTGTAACGGCATTGTATTTTCTCTTGCCGCATCAGTGGCGTTGGCTCATGCTTTTAATAGCGAGCTGCGTATTCTATATGTTTTTTGTCCCGGCTTATATTTTCATTTTACTAGCGACCATCTTAGTCGATTACGTTGCAGCCATTCGAATTGAAAGAAGCTCGAAACCAAGGGCTAGGCGATGGCTCATCGGGAGCATCATCAGCACGATATTGATTTTAGCGATCTTCAAATATTACAATTTTTTCATTGGAAATTTCAACGGTATTGCACAGTTAATCGGCTGGAATTATTCGGTGAATACACTGAGTATTCTTCTTCCCATTGGACTTTCATTCCACACCTTTCAGAGTTTAAGTTATGTGGTGGAAGTGTATAGAGGAAATCAAAAAGCAGAGAAGCATTTCGGAATATACTCCCTCTATGTAATGTTCTATCCACAGCTGGTTGCAGGGCCTATTGAACGTCCGCAAAATGTATTGCATCAATTTCGTGAGAAGCATTCGATGAATTATTTAGACGTATCGAAAGGGATGCAGCGAATAGTTTGGGGAATGTTCAAGAAGGTGGTTATTGCAGATAACCTCGCGCAATTTGTATCGCCCGTTTATGAGCATGCTGAATCGGTTTCTTGGATGTATTTGGTCATCGCGGTTGTGTTCTTCAGCTTTCAGATTTATTGTGATTTCAGTGGGTACAGTGACATTGCTATTGGAACTGCTCGCGTAATGGGATTTCGATTGATGGAGAATTTCAAATTACCTTACCGCTCAACAGGGGTAGGAATGTTTTGGTCGAAGTGGCACATTTCGCTTTCAACGTGGTTCAGAGATTACGTTTACATTCCTTTAGGTGGAAATAGACAGGGCGCTGCAAGGACTTCGTTGAATTTATTTATAGTCTTTGCCATAAGCGGATTGTGGCACGGAGCAAACTGGACGTTCGTGTTGTGGGGAATGGCTCACGGACTTTGGTTGGTTCTTGAAAACCGAATGAACGTTCGGTGGGAAGGGAAATTGAAAGTGTGGTTTGGAACAGTATTAACATTTGCGGGAGTTTCTTTTCTCTGGATATTTTTCCGATCAAGTTCGTTTGATCAGGCTATATCCATTATCAAAGGAATCGTAACGTTTCAATCTCAACCCGGATTTCTGCCTTCGGTGTTTGTCCCTCTGAACGGAGCGGTTATCATGGGAAAGATTCTTCTGCTGTTGGTTTTTGTTTTTATAGATCGAAGGGTGACAGAGGTTGTGTTCGGAAAGCGCGCAATAAGTGCCAATCGGAAAATGTGGTTGTTCGCAGTCTTATTGGCAAGCTTGGCATTGTTTGGTCAGTGGGGAAAAGTTGATTTTATATATTTTCAGTTTTAATGAAATTGATTGTTCGAAATAGTTTGAAGGTCTTGCTTGCAGCGTGTTTGATATACGCTGTAGTGATTTTCGTTTTTTCGAATGTTCAATTGATAGATCGAAGAATGTCATCTTATTTCATTCCGAATATGCAGCGCAACGGAGGGCAAGAGATGCAGATGATGCGCGATTTAACTTCCAACCAAGTGAAATACGACGCGATAGTTTTAGGTTCTTCGCATGCCTACAGAGGTTATGACCCAAGGATATTTGAGCAATCGGGAATGAATCTTTTCAATGCAGGAACGAGTTCTCAAAACGCGAAGGGTTCGTTGGTGTTGTACAATGAATATTTGAGGAACAGAACGGATGTTTTCATTCTAGACATTTACGATCCGGTATTTGAGTTAGAAGGAACCGAAAGTAACATGCGCTTGATTCAGAATGTACCAACGAATGAGGCTGCTGTTGCATTGGTTCAACAAGAATTTAAGATGTATACCGTGAATGCCCTCGCAGTGCGCATGGCAAGTTTGAACCCAATAGACGAAGCTCCTAACAACGACTACGTGAAGAACGGATTCTGCGAGAAGAAAGGAATCTTATATGCGGTTGAACCCTTGAACGATTCGGTCTTCGATGCGAACGAAGAAATGTTCATGGCGTTTGAGAAGATGATAAAGCAAATGCAAGCTGATGGTAAGCGCATTGTCTTGTGCAGTCACCCCTTGCCTCTATCTCCTGGCCTTCACAATTATCACGATAAATTTCTAACACGTTTCACTCCGCTTATCCAACGCCTCGGCGTTCCTTACATCGATCTCACTTATTATTCAGAAGGCTTCGGTGTAAATGAGTTCGCAGATCTCTCCCACTTGAATCAACAAGGTGTAGTGTTGTACAATCGTATCTTATCGGAAAATCAGACCTTCCACGAAGTGGTCATCCCATAGGGTCATCGCGCAGCGTCATCCACGAAGTGGTATTGTTGTAAAATAAAAAAACCCACTCAAATTGAATGGGTTTTTCTTCTGTGGTGCCACCGGGATTCGAACCTGGGACACAAGGATTTTCAGTCCTTTGCTCTACCAACTGAGCTATGGCACCGAAGCGGGGGCAAATATAATCATTTATTTCAATTCACCTATATTTGCAATTCAAATTTTTTGAGGAGAGATGTCAGAGTGGTCGATCGAGCACGCTTGGAAAGCGTGTGTATTGAAAGGTACCGAGGGTTCGAATCCCTCTCTCTCCGCTACTCATTAAGCCAACGATTCATCGTTGGTTTTTTATTTCCCCAAAATAAACGAAGGCCCAAATAAAATCAATCCTGAAAGGAGAGTTAGACCAATAAAGAGCAGCCAGTTTTTGACACTTTTAAATCCATTCAACACACCAACCTCTTGAATCCATTGCTTGGCGTGAAGTTCTTCTTCTTTGTTTTTTGTAAGGACAAGCGTTGTTAACCACACAAGCGTATTCAGTATGCCTGGAATTAAAATATCTATAAAGGGTTCGGAAATGCCGAGGGTGTTTGTTAAAAAAGGATAGGCGGAAGTTTGTTTCAACAACAACCAAAAGATCCAAATAATAGGAGCTCCAACCATTGCGGAAAGAACTGTTTGTGCATTCACCTTCGACCACAACCAACGCGCAATAAACACAGGTCCTACGCCCGCGGTAAAGAGAAAAATGGTAGCGAACAGCTCCGCGGTTGTTTTTCCAACAAGCAACCAAAGAGCAGATATTCCTATCGCGAGGACCATGATTCCAAAGCCATACGCCTTTTCATTGTAGTCGTTCGATAGCATTGGACGAATGACACCTGCATAAATCAAGCTAGCCCCCCAGTGGTTCGCGCTGAACATAGCCTGAAAGGCATTCAAAATTATAAATGCAATAAACAAACTGTTAATCCAACTCCAATCGGTTGTTGAATGATACATCAACGGAAAGGTGAGAAGAATTCCTTGAATGAAATACGCTATGAGAAAGGAGAAAATCATATTTCTTCTCGATGCATTTCCGTTTTTGAGTGTCAATAACAGCTGCCCTCTCATGTCTGGTAAATCCAGAATTGTAGCGAACCACCAAAGCAAGGTTATAGAGAACAGAATGGTTTTGAGATTTAAATGGTCTGCCCATGAAGCTAAATGATTTTCAGGGGGAGCGGAATAACCAGTTCCGGTTGAGAGCTGAACAATCAAATAGAAAATGGCGACAGTAAATGTCAAATACCCAAGGATTGCGTCTATGCGAATTCGGTTGTACAGTGTATTGAAAAACACATTAACTGACAAAACAACCAAAGTGAAAACCGTAAATTTATGCTGGCTACTTGAATCAGGAAAGAGGTATTCAGATAACGGCTGAATACTAACAGCTATAGCCAATGGCAAGATGAGGAATCCTAAATAGAGCCCTCTAAACCTTGATAGCGAAACGGCACCTTTCCCAATAAATCGATATGGAATGAGTTCACCTTCCGTTTTCAAAGGCATGCGGCCCCATGCCGGCGCAAAAAAGATAGCTCCGAAAACAACGGCTAAAACTGATTGAAAATAAAGGACAAGTAATTCGCTGTGACTGCCTGAACTTGCGAAAAGGCTGTTCACGACAAACAGTCCTGAACTCGGAATAAGTGCTCCAATAATTAAGAAAGAACTGATCTTTTTATCTGTAGAAAATATCCTCCGCCTCATGAAGTGAAATTACGAAGAAAAAGAAAAAGGTAAAAAATTATTTTGCTTTGTCAATAATTTCTTGAACAATGCCTGGGTCAAGTAATGTAGTTGTATCGCCAATAGCATCGAATTCCCCTTCCGCAATTTTCCTTAAAATTCGACGCATAATCTTTCCACTTCTCGTCTTCGGCAACCCACTTACAAGAGCAATTTTATCCGGTTTCGCTATCGCCCCTATCTGCTCCCCCACCGTCTTCATTATCGAATAAACCATTTCCTTCTCAAACCCTTTCGAAGAACCTCGCGAAGCATCTTGTGCAACATCTTTCGTAGAATCTTGTGTAACATCTTTCGAAGAATCTTGCTTTGCTTTCAGACTCATCACATGTGCATCGCAGATAACAAAAGCATAGATCCCTTGCCCTTTGATGTCATGCGGATACCCAACCACCGCACTTTCAATAACACCGTGCGTATGATTAATCGCGTTCTCTACTTCCGCAGTTCCAATGCGGTGCCCGCTTACGTTCAACACATCGTCAACCCTTCCTGCTAAACGATACATTCCGTTCTCATCGCGGTAGGCGCCATCACCTGTGAAGTAATAATTTTTATACGTGCTGAAGTAATTCAAAATGCAACGCTCATGATCGCCATACGTGGTGCGAATCATAGAAGGCCACGACTGTTTGAAACACAGGTTTCCAGTTAAATCGTTTTCCAGAATTTCATTCCCTACATCGTCTAATAAAACCGGAAGAACCCCCGGCATAGGCAAGGTTGCAAACACCGGCTTCGATGGAGTAACCCCCGCCAAACTTGAAATCATCACACCTCCCGTTTCCGTTTGCCAGAAGGTATCTACAACCGGACAGTTTCCTTTTCCAATTTTATCGTGATACCAATTCCAGGCTTCTTCGTTAATGGGCTCTCCAACGCTTCCGAGTAAACGCAACGAAGACAAATCTTTTCCTTCTAAAAATTCATCTCCGGCCGACATTAAACTGCGAATGGCCGTTGGAGCAGTATAGAAAATACTCACCTTGTGTTTGGCGACAATGTCCCAAAATCTTCCAGCATCCGGATAAGTAGGAATGCCTTCAAACATCAATGAAGCTGCACCGTTAAGCAAAGGTCCGTAGATCAAATAACTGTGTCCTGTAACCCATCCAATATCGGCAGTACAAAAATGAATATCTCCTTTTTCGTATTGAAATACATTCAAAAAAGTATAGGCCGTCCAAACCATATATCCCGCGGTGCTATGAACCACACCTTTCGGTTTGCCGGTTGATCCGCTGGTATATAAGATGAACAACGGATCTTCAGACTGAAGCGTTTCTCCGGGCTTCATGTAATTATTGGTTGAAAGAACTTTTCCTTTCAATTCATTCCAATCGATATCTACTTCTTTTTTTTCGGTTGGAAGGTTGAGGTAGTTGAAGACCAAAACATTTTTTATTTTTCTTGTTGAAGTCAATGCTTCATCCACCACTGATTTCAAAGGAATGGTCTTGTTACCTCGAAGGCCACCGTCCATGGTTATCACGAAGTCTGCTTCAGCATCGTCTACGCGATCTGCAATACTGCGCGCGCTGAATCCACCGAATATCACGGAATGCACCGCCCCAATGCGCGCGCAGGCGAGCACGCTGAACACCAACTCAGGTACCATACTCATGTATATGCAAACGCGATCTCCCTTTTGAACGCCCATCGTGCGAAGCATTTCAGCAGCAATACAAACTTCTTTGTGAAGTTCAGAGTAAGTGAATGAACGCGCCTGAACCGAACGTTCATTCGGTTCCCAAATGAGTGCAACATCATTTCCTTTTTCGACAAGATGTCTGTCCAATAAATTCTCAGTAATGTTCAATTCACCACCGTCGAACCATCGGGTTTTTGCATCGGCGAAAGTTCCAGATAGAACAGTGTCCCATTTCTTTTTCCATGAAAAAGATTCGGCTATTTCGCCCCAAAATTTATTGGGGTTTGAAATACTTTCGGCGTAGACTGATTTATATTCTTCAAACGATTCAATTCGTTTCATGTCATTCAATTTGGAGTTACAATTTACACAAATGCTTTTAACTTAACTTTGATTAATGAAGTCCGCTGCAAGAATCTTTGTCATCTTCTTACTGCAAAGTATTTTTGGGGTTGTAATCGCGCAGCCCAATCTCCCAACAGTTACATTGGCACCTGTTTATTCTGTGGAGTTACCTTCTGAACTTCTGGAAACATCCAGTATCACTCATTTCCAGCAAGGACTTCTTACACAAAACGATAATTCAGACGAGTACTTGTATGTAATCGATACATTGAATGGTGCAATTATTCAAACCTATGCACTACTTGGAACTTCCAATTTAGATTGGGAAGAAATTACCCAAGACAGTTTGTTTTTGTATGTTGGAGATTTTGGAAACAACGCAGGAAACAGAATAGATCTTCATATACTTCGAATTGAAAAATCATCTCTTCTCGGCGGAGCTCCCGCAATAGACACCATTGCCTTTGCCTACGAAGATCAAACAGACTTCACTCCTTCCAACCAAAACACAGCCTTCGATTGCGAGGCGTTTATAGCGGGAGCAGACAGCTTATTTCTTTTCACGAAGAATTGGGACAATCAAACCACAGTTTGTTATAGTTTACCTAAGATTCCAGGGAATTATTTGGCACATCGAAAAGATTCGTCAGATGTAAACGGACTCATAACCGGAGCAACTTTCCTCCCTTCAAAAAAATTAGTAATCCTTTCCGGATATTCTTCGTTGCTGCAACCGTTCATGTATCTCTTATTCGATTTTGAAGGAACCGATTTCTTCTCTTCCTTCCAACAGAAAATAAATCCGTCACTCAATTTTCATCAAGTCGAAGGGGTCTCAACAACCAATGGAATAGACGTGTATCTCACCAATGAATACTTCAGCCAAAGTTTTATTACCAATCAGCAGAAGTTGCACAAATTCGATTTGACGCCTGTTCTCGGAGAATACCTTTCGGGAAACAACATTGATTCCGAGTCTTCGGAAATTCGCATCTATCCCAATCCGGCAAAAGACACCGTTCACATTCAATCTCCGAACAATTCCTTGCGGTTGGAAATGAGGAATAGCGAGGGAAAGCTGGTTTTGAAGACTCGAATTCGAAGCAATTCAGACCTGGATATTTCCGCCTTGCCGAACGGGAGGTATTTTATTTCCATAAAGGATTATCCACGGGTTTTTTCGCTGATAATCAGCAAATAAATGTCAGTGAACGGGTATGTGTTAGTAAGTCAATTCGACTTAACATGGGCATCATATTCACCTTTGTAACTTCCTCTTACCAAAAAACACACCTATGGAATCGAACGAATACTTATTCTTAAAAGCACGCATTAAGGCGGTAAACCCTACCTGGTCTGAAGCAGATGTAGAAAACGAAGTGAAGCGCTTGGTGCACGGCACAGGCGAAATGGAAGACGCCGACGAAGGTTGTCTTTACTGCGGATCTTAAGCTTCTTTATTTAAAAAAGATTGAGCAAGGGCCATGTGCCCTTGTTTTTTTTGCTCGTCCATTTTGTTCAGCAAAGCCACCATCATACTCAAGCGATAGTTCCGCGCCAGAAACGGGGTATTCCGCTCAATGAAATTCCAAAAAAGAGCATCCCAGATTTTTTCCCACGGCTCGCCCTTTTTGTAATTGCTCATTTTATAAATATAATTTGAGCCACTCATATACGGCTTCGTGCTCATGAGTCCGCCATCTGCGAATTGCGACATGCCATATACATTCGGAACCATAACCCAATCATAGGCATCTATGTAAAAAGTCATGAACCACTCGTACACTTCATGCGGATGAACTTCGCTCAGCAACATGAAATTGCCTAAGATCATCAAGCGCTCAATGTGATGTGAATAGGCATTCTTGAGAAGTCCCTCCAAACAGTCGTCAATCGGACGAATACCGGTACTTGCATCCCAAAATCCGTTCGGTAATTTTCGATCGTGTTGAAGAAAATTCGAAGTGCGCTCTTGAACGCCTTTTAAGATATACACCGCACGAATGAATTCTCGCCACCCCAAAACTTGACGAACAAATCCTTCCACATTATTCATCCCGGCATTTGAATCCAATGCCGCTTGAACGCACTCTTGCGGAGTAAGCAGTCCAATGTTTAAATAAGGAGAAACAATGGAATGAAAGAGCCACGCTTCTTGGGGCACAATGGCATCTTGGTACGTTCCGTATTCGTTTATTTTATGTTGAATGAAATAGTGCAAAGCGGCTTTCGCTTCTTTGCGAGTGACGGCGTAGTTGAAGTCTTTAGCTGTTCCTACGTGATCACCAAAGCGCGCTTCCGTATACGCTGTCGCTTCAATCACGAAATTATTCGGTGTTGAAACAAATGGTTTTGGAAACGCCATTCCTTTCGGCGCTTTCGCTCTGTTCTCTGTGTCGAAGGTCCACTTTCCGCCAACAGGCTCTCCAGAGGGCTCTAAAAGCACGTGACGCTTCTTTCTTTCGTGAATGTAGAAGTCGTTCAAGAAGAATTTTTTCTTGCTGAAATATTCGCGAAGCTCTTCTTCCGAATTATAAAAATTCGGCGATTCGAATCGAAGCTCTTTCGCGCCGAGATTTTTTGCCCACCTATGTATTTTTTTTTCTAGGTTGAAGTCAACCGTGTCAATCCACTTCAATTCTGTTACTGACTTTGAAGCGAGGATGGCTTCAATCTTTTCAGCGCTTGATTCTTCGTGTGAAATGTATTTCCAGTTGGAAGTAGCGTTGGATTGCTCTTCCAGAAAGGCTTTCATGCTTGCGCAATGCAAGATTATTTTTTTCTTGTGGAAGCGATATTGTGAAAAGAAAAGCGGTTCTTCGATTAAGAAAATTTCATCGCAGGAATGAAACAGTTCGTGGTCTTCGAACAGTTGGTGCGGAAAGAGAAGTCCAATCTTCATTTCCTTTTGGAAACTTTATTGTTGGAAACGCTACGCTGGCGGGTGCATTTGAAACGGCTATCGTCGTTCAGCGATTCCGTGCGAAGCATAACGTGTTTCGTTGCTCTGCCTTGCACGCGGGCGCGCCACATGCGGAAGGAAGTAGCCTTCATTCCTTTGCGCATAAGCGCAATAACTTCTGCTTCGCTAACACCGAACTGTGCGGTAATAGCGTCGAATGGCGTGCGGTCTTCCCACGCCATTTCAATGATTCGATCAATGTCTGTTTCAGATAACATGAACTTAGAAACAAGCCATGCGTTCGTTTGTTTTTACAAACTGCTTAAAATGCTAACTAATTCGGAACGAACGCGGATTAAACGCGCTTGAATAGCCGCTCCATCGGTCTCGTTAACTTTCTGGCGAAGCGCGTTCTTAGCGCCTTCTAGCGTGAACCCTTGCACGCGAACCAACTCGTGAATCTTCTTGAACAATTCAATGTCTTTCTTCGAATACATGCGGTTGCCCTTGCTATTCTTGCGCGGTTGCAATTGCGGAAATTCCTTTTCCCAAAAACGAAGAAGAGAAGCGTTCACATCAAACATTTCAGCAACTTCAGAGATGCTGTAATATATTTTTTCTATTTCGAAGGTCTTAGACATAATTAGTCGAAACTTTGGTTGGCATTGGCAGCACGCTGCAATACCTCTTCGTATTGCTCTGGCGTAATGTCGTTGTAAAAGTAAAACGCCGGATCTACTTTTTGACCGTTTCTAATAACTTCATAATGCAAGTGCGGACCCGTAGATGCCCCTGTATTGCCTACAAGCCCTATCAATTGGCCTCTTTTGACTTTTTCGCCTTGACGAACTAGAAGCTTGCTCATGTGAGCATAAAGTGTCTGATACCCATATCCATGCTGGATTACAGCGTTATTTCCATACCCCGTATAAATACTCTCCGTTTTTTCAACAACGCCGTCTCCAGTGGCATAAATTTCCGTTCCGATGTCGGCTGTGAAATCCAATCCGGTGTGAAGCTTAGCCACTTTATAAATAGGGTGAATGCGATATCCGAATCCAGATGAAATGCGCTCCAAGTCTTTGTTTGAAATAGGCTGAATGGCAGGAATACTTTGCAGCATGGCGTCTTGTCCGCGTGCCAACGAGTAAATCTCTTCGTAGGATTTGCTCTGACTCACAAACATTTCTTGCAGTTTCCGAATTCGGAATAACGTCTCTTCAACGTCTTTGTCTGTCGCGAAGTCATTGTGAGTTTTCGATGAAAGCCCAGAGAACTTGCGGGTGTATGGTTCAGCTCCGAAGATAGAACGATAAACATTTTCATCTCTTCGCTCCAAATCTGTCGCAAACAATTCCAACGTGTCAATCTTACGGTTGAATGTTTCAATCTGCGTTTCCAAATAATTAATCTTTTTCTCGAGTTGATCAGTCTCTGGATCTTTGAAGAACGACGCGTAAAGAACAATACCAATTCCACCCAACACTACACCTGCAAGTAAATAGCGTGTAACAATCCAAGCGTAATCACGAATGGTATATGTAATCGCCTCGTAGTTGAGGGTATTTGGATTGAAGATGTATTTGTACTTGAATTTCTTCATGCCTTGCGAATTTACGTTACTTTTTTTAATCGCTTCTTCCCTTGTGAGATGTAAATTTGCTCGCATGATGACAGCTCAAGAGATTCGCCAAACTTTTTTAGACTTTTTCAAATCGAAAGGTCACCACATTGTATCGTCTGCACCCATTGTGGTGAAGGGCGATCCAACGCTTATGTTCACCAACGCCGGAATGAACCAATTCAAAGATTTATTTCTTGGACACGGTACTATAGAGCACAAGCGAATTGCGAATTCTCAAAAGTGTCTTCGCGTGAGCGGAAAGCACAACGACCTGGAAGAAGTGGGCGTAGACACCTACCACCACACCATGTTCGAAATGCTTGGCAATTGGTCGTTCGGAGATTACTTCAAGGAAGATGCTATCACTTGGGCGTGGGAATTACTGACTGAAGTATACAAACTTCCGAAAGACAGATTGTACGTAACAGTTTTCGAAGGCGATGAAAAAGAAGGGTTGGAATTCGACCATGAAGCTTTCGATATTTGGAAGCGCTGCATTGCAGAAGACCGAATTTTAAAAGGAAATAAAAAAGACAATTTTTGGGAAATGGGTGAAACGGGTCCATGCGGTCCGTGCAGCGAAATTCACATTGACATTCGAAGCGACGAAGAGCGCGCGAACGTTGACGGGAAAGCGTTGGTGAACGATAGCCATCCGCAAGTGATTGAAATTTGGAACAACGTGTTCATGCAATTCAATCGCAAATCGAGCGGAGAGTTAGAACCCCTTCCAAACAAACACGTAGATACCGGAATGGGTTTCGAGCGTTTGTGCGTTGCCCTTCAAGGCAAACAATCGAATTACGACACCGATGTGTTCTCGCCCTTGATTGAGCGCATTTCGAAAACATCTGGAGTGGCTTATACACGCGCCGATTCGAAGCAAGACATTGCCATTCGCGTAATTGCAGACCACGTGCGCGCTGTCTCTTTCTCTATTGCAGACGGACAGCTTCCTGCAAGCGGTGGAGCGGGATATGTGATTCGAAGAATCTTGCGCAGAGCCATTCGTTACGGATACAGTTTCTTGAATAGAAAAGATCCATTCATTTTTGAATTGGTTGATGTGCTTGCAGCAGAAATGGGTGCATTCTTCCCAGAGATTTTTTCAAACAAAGATTTGGTGAAGCGTGTGATTCGTGAGGAAGAAGAAAGCTTCTTGCGCACACTCGACAAAGGCATTCAATTGTTAGACGATCACTTGAGCAAAGGTGCGGAAGTGTTAGATGGAAAAACAGTTTTTGAATTGTATGATACTTTCGGATTCCCCTTCGATTTAACATCGTTGATTGCTTCTGAAAAGGGCGTGGGCGTGGATGCTGCAGGATTCGAAGAAGAACTCGCGAAGCAAAAGGAACGCAGTCGCAGTGCTACGAAATTAGAGACCGACGACTGGGTTGAATTGCAAGCAGGAGATCCAACTTTCGTAGGATACGATTCGTTGGAATGCGAAACGAAAATTCTGAAATACAGAAAGATTAAAGCGAAAGGAAAGGAGAGTTTTCAATTGGTGTTGAGCAATACTCCGTTCTATGCGGAAGGCGGTGGACAAGTGGGAGACACGGGAGTTTTGAAGACCATCAATGAAAGTATAGCCGTTATTGACACGAAGAAAGAGAACAACTTAAGCGTTCACTTCGTGGAGCAACTTCCGGAAAATGTGAATGCTACTTTCACTGCTGTAGTTGATAAAAGCAAGCGCGAAAGTTCACAGCGCAATCACAGTGTAACGCACTTGTTGCACGAGGCACTTCGAGAAGTGTTGGGCACGCATGTCGAGCAAAAAGGATCGTTGGTGAATGCAGATTATTTGCGTTTCGACTTTTCGCATTTTGCGAAAATGACCGACGAAGAATTGAAGCAAGTAGAGCAATTGGTGAACAGCCGCATTCGCGCAGCTTTCCCATTGAATGAAAATAGAAACGCAACCATGGACGAGGCGAAAGCCCAAGAAGCCATGATGTTGTTTGGTGAAAAATACGGATCAACGGTTCGTGTGATTCAATTCGGAAACAGTGTTGAATTGTGCGGAGGAACGCACGTTCAAAAGACCAGCGATATTCGTTCATTCCAGATAACATCTGAAGCGGCAGTTGCTGCGGGTATTCGAAGAATTGAGGCCATTACTGCCGATGCTGTAGATTCTTTGTTGGAAGAAGAACGCAACGAATTGGAAGCCGTTCGCGCCTTGGTGAAAAACAAAAATGCAAGCAAAGCAGTAGAAGATTTGATCAGCAAATTTTCAATTCTTGAAAAAGAATTAGATGCCTTGAAGCACGAAAAGGCGATGCAAATGAAATCGGTGTTGAAGGAAAAATTTACCGAGAAAAATGGTTTGAATGTCTTAATTGATCAAGTAGATTTAGATGCGAATGCAATCAAGGATATTTGTTTTCAATTGAAATCGGAAATTCCGAATGCCTTTATTTTATTGGCGAACGTCTCTGCCGGAAAGCCAACCATTTCATTGGCATTGAGCGAT
>JBIKZA010000036.1:0-24579 GCA_044354975.1 Flavobacteriales bacterium | reverse complement strand
CGTTGCGGTACATCCATTTGCGTCAGTCACCGTGTAGTTATATGTTCCTGCAGTAACTGTGAATGTTCCGGCTCCTGTATAAGGTCCTGTTCCACCCGCTGCAGTAACTGTAACCGTTGACGATCCTCCGTTGCAAAGAATGGTTGTTGCAGAAGAACTTGCAGTAAGCAAAGGTGGTTGAGTAACAGTCACCGATGTCGTTGCGGTACATCCATTTGCATCAGTCACGGTGTAGTTATACGTTCCTTGAGTAACTGTGAATGTTCCTGCACCTGTATAGGGTCCAGTTCCACCCGCTGCAGTAACTGTAACCGTTGACGACCCGCCGTTACAAAGAATGGTTGTTGCTGAAGAAGAAGCAGTAAGTAAAGTAGGTTGCGTAACAGTCACCGATGTGGTTGCGGTACATCCGTTCGCGTCTGTTACGGTGTAGGTGTATGTTCCTGCAGTAACTGTGAATGTTCCTGCTCCGGTATACGGTCCTGTTCCACCCGCTGCAGTAACTGTAACCGTTGACGATCCTCCGTTGCAAAGAATGGTTGTTGATGAAGAAGCTGCTGTGAGCAAAGTAGGTTGAGTAACCGTCACCGATGTCGTTGCGGTACATCCGTTCGCATCAGTCACCGTGTAGTTATACGTTCCAGCAGTGACAGTGAATGTTCCAGCACCGGAATAAGGACCTGTTCCTCCAGCTGCTGTAACGGTAACGGATGCTGTTCCGCCGTTGCATGCAATCAAAGTCGCCGTTGAACTTGCTGTCAATAATGCTGGTTGAGCAACCGTGATGGTCGTTGTAGCAGTACATCCGTTAGCATCAGTCACCGTGTAGGTATAAGTTCCAGCAGTGACAGTGAATGTTCCAGCACCGGTATAAGGACCTGTTCCTCCAGCTGCTGTAACGGTAACGGTTGATGATCCTGCGTTACATGCAATCAAAGTCGCCGTTGAACTTGCTGTCAATAATGCTGGTTGAGCAACCGTGATGGTCGTTGTAGCAGTACATCCGTTCGCATCAGTCACCGTGTAGTTATACGTTCCTGCAGTAACTGTGAATGTTCCTGCACCTGTATAGGGTCCTGTTCCTCCAGCTGCAGTGACTGTCACAGTTGATGTTCCTGCGTTACATGCAATCAATGTCGCTGTAGAACTTGCAGTAAGCAGAGTAGGCTGAGTAACCGTGATGGTTGTTGTTGCTGCTGTACATCCGCTTGCATCAGTCACCGTGTAAGTATAAGTTCCTGCAGTGACTGTGAATGTTCCTGCACCGGTATATGGTCCTGTTCCTCCAGCTGCTGTAACGGTAACGGTTGCTGTTCCGCCGTTACAAGCAATCAATGTCGCTGTAGAACTTGCAGTAAGCAGAGTAGGCTGAGTAATCGTGATGGTTGTTGTTGCTGTACATCCGCTTGCATCAGTCACCGTGTAAGTATAAGTACCTGCAGTAACCGTGAATGTTCCAGCTCCTGTATAAGGTCCTGTTCCACCCGCTGCAGTAACTGTAACCGTTGACGATCCGCCGTTACAAAGAATGGTTGTTGCAGAAGAACTTGCAGTAAGTAATGTAGGTTGAGTAACAGTCACCGATGTCGTTGCGGTACATCCGTTTGCATCAGTCACCGTGTAGTTATATGTTCCTGCAGTCACTGTGAATGTCCCTGCTCCGGTATACGGTCCTGTTCCTCCCGCTGCGGTGACTGTAACCGTTGATGATCCGCCGTTACAAAGTATAGTTGTTGCAGAAGAAGCAGCAGCAGTAAGTAATGTAGGTTGAGTAACAGTCACCGATGTCGTTGCGGTACATCCGTTCGCATCAGTCACCGTGTAGGTATAAGTTCCAGCAGTGACAGTGAATGTTCCAGCACCGGTATAAGGACCTGTTCCTCCAGCTGCAGTGACTGTCACAGTTGATGTTCCTCCGTTACATAAGATTGGAGTTGCCGTTGAGCTTGCTGTAAGAGGATTCGGCTGAGTTACAATAGCTGCCGCAGTGGCAGAGCAACCCGCTGTATTGGATACTGTAATCGTATAATTTCCTGCATTTAAGTTATTGATAGAGAAGGTTCCACCTGATGTTGCAATTTCAGTTCCTACTGGATTACCTGTTGAAGTTCCTGTCCAACTAACATTGTATCCATTATTTGGTCCGCTCGCAGTAACTGCAATAATTCCATTGTTTGCGGTGGTGCATGTTTCGTTGGTTACAACCGTTGTAATGATGGGTGCAGCATTCACAAACACGGTCATCGTTGTTGGTGTAGCGCATAACCCGGCTGTTGTTGGGGTGAATGTATATACAATGCTTCCAGCTGTGGCCGTTGAAATAGCTGAAGACCATGTTCCTGTAATCCCGTTTAGTGAAGTTGTTGGAAGAGTCCCTGGTGTTGCACCTTGACAATATGGGCCAAGTTGAGTGAATGTTGGAAGTACAGCGGGGTTAACTGTGATGCATTGCACTTGGGTAGTTGTGCAACCATAATTATTAGTGGCAGAATATGTGTAGCAATTCTGCCCAACTGTTGTTGGGGTTACAGTTGCAGTCGTTGGACCAGTTGAAGCTAATCCGGTTGAACTTACCCAACCCTGCGAAACAACAACAGGGGTGAATGATCCTGTAGCACCAGGAATACTTGGATTGAAATTTATATCCCACGTGCTGATGTATCCGTTATCTAGATTTAAATTATCTGTAACACTTATTGTCCAGTTTCCATTAAGCGGACAGCCAATTAAATTTGTAAGAGGTTGAAAGGGCATGTAGTTACCACCATTAATAGACGCTCCATTTGGTGTTCCGCAGAAGGAAGTGGTTCCGTTTACAAGAAGTGTTGTGGCAGTAGGAGTAAAGCAATATGTTCTGTATGTTCCAGGTACAGTTGCAGGGTCATCTAACGGACAACCAAGATAGGTGCCACCGCCGCCAGTATAGTTATGCAATGTTGTCGATTGTCCGTTTGGACAGGTAATAACAATACTTAAGTCACCCAAGTAAGAGTGTTCCATGGTTAAGCAAATGTTCGAGATATCCGCAGCGCTTTGAACTGTTTGAGTAGGACTGTAGCAATTGACAGGGATCGAAGTGGAGTAGGTAACACCATCACCATCGGGTAAATAAGTAGACCCTGAATAAGGCGTTGTGCAGTTATAAACAAATGGAGTATTCACTACTGTAGCAGATAGGTTGCTGTTTTGTCCTTGACAAAGAACAAGGGGAGCAGCAGCAGTGGTTATCACGGGCGGTGAAGCAACTTGCACTATAAGACCTAAATTGTTTCCACTTATGCAACCATTTAGTGTGATATCAAGATCTGCAAAATAAGTTCCAACAGTTGGATATGTTGCTGTTGCAGATACCCCATTTACGGTTGTGCCATTTCCTAAATTCCATGTATAGGTAGCCCCGACACCAGATTGCGAAAAAGTTCCACTACCGTTAAAAGTCACTGACTGTCCAGCACAGATTCGAATAATTCCACCTGTTTGAACTGCGGGAGAGGATGAGATTAAATTCGACGTAATAGTTTGACAAGGAGCTAGGCAATTAATTGTAGCAAGCCAACCCGAGGAAAAAACACTGGCATCAGAAGTAAATACAAAAGTTAGACACCCTGAAACATTCGGGGCACTCGCCTGAACGATACCAGGGCTGTTTGTCCCGGTATAATTTCCTAAGAGAGGAGAAGTTGCATTTGGACCGTTGTATATCCTAAGAAAGTCAAAATTATTTTCCAAATTGAAAGAAGAGAAATTCATTTGGACCAAGTTGTTTGCAACTGAAGGGCAAATTGTGAAAGTGTAATTTTGATTATTCGTATAATTACTACTTGAACCACCTGTGTCTGAAAAATATCCACTGCAAGAAGTAATGCTGCCATTGGTTATGTTGTATGTTGGAGGAGGAGGAGTAGGTGGAACTCCACAACCAATCGTTGCTACCCAACCAAATTCTCGTACCGAATTGTCTGAAAAAAATTGGAATGTTATACATCCGTTCGCACTAACTACCAATCCAGGACTGTTTGCAGAAAAGGTGCCTATAGGGGTTGCGGCTATGCTATTACCAGCAAATACTGATAAAAAATCAAAACCGTCTTCTAGGTTGAAATTGGTGAAATTTAAATAGATGGGTTGACCATTCCCCGAACAGAAAGTAACTGAATAGTTCTGATTGTTTCCATAATTCCCACCTGTTCCACCAGAATCATAAAACGTTCCTGAGCAAGTGGTGTATGTCTGACTGGTATTCGGAGAATAGGTCTGTCCAAATACCTTTGAGTTTAAACCAAAAAGAACAATTAACCCTATGTAAACGAATTTGTTCATAAAAGATGCGATCTTTTTCATTAATGAATTTGAATCTATTGAATGTTCTTAAATGTACAATATCTTCCTGTTATAAACGAATTTAACTCATTTCTCATAAAATAATATGTTTAAAAAAAAAGCAAATAAGATAATATTCATTTACAGTATAGCAAATGTAACGACTGAGCTGAAAATAGAATTTCGTGGATGTTAAGTTTTTGAGATGTTATAATTCAATTGGAATGAACGAATCGATTTTTCTGAGCTACGTATAGTTGCTATAGAGTTTAAAGCTGACTTAAATCCAAAGAATAAGTTTTTCTTTGAAATTTTAGTATATTTGGTCAAACCTTAATTAAAAATAAAACCTATGGAAATGAATTTAATCCTTGGTGTGCTAGGGCTATATGCCATAAGCCGCCTTTACTCCAGTGTTACTGGAAAAACTCCGAGTAGTCGATTTAACTTGGCTGAACTCAAAGAAGCATTTCAGAAAAACAGTGGTGTGTGGTGGTTCATGGTTCCTATTTCAGGAGCTCTTATCCTGTTTTTTGAGGCAGTAGTCTCGGTTTTATGGTTCCTTGGAGAAATACTTCACTTGGGAACAGCTTTAATCAAACTTGTAATAACCATTGTAAAATGGATTTACAATGAAGTTGTGCTTGGTGGATTTTATTTCTTATGGAAATTAATCTGGCATTACCTCATCTGCATTCCATGGAAATGGTTTCTTGAAGCCTTCCGTCTGCTTGGAGCTGCTTCGAAATGGTCGAGTTACAAAATTGCAACTGTAGGAATATTCGCAAGCCTTATCGTAGCCTTTTTAGGGCGATACATCAATTCCTTTATAGGAGCTGATAGCATGGCTGTTCAATCATTCATTCAACACGCTACAACTTTACTATCTATCATTCCAATCGGAATGGCAGCAAGTATGATTGCCTTCAACCGAAAAAATGGCAATGCCACGTGGAAAGCTCAAGGAATGAACTATGCAAAAATTGCAGCTGCTATTCTGGTTCCTATGATTGCACTTATTGGCACTGAATACTTATTGATAAATCTGGGTTCACGCACTTCGTTCCAATTTTCACTTTCTACTTTATTAGCTGGCGGAAGTTTATTTGCCTCATTTCTTATTCTAATCAATTCAATCTTAATCATTTTTGTAATAAGCGCATTGCCTTCTTTCGCAAATGATTATTCTGGTGATCTTAAAGGAGTATATCGCGCGTTCTTAAGCCACCTCTATTACGGATGGGTGTCTTATTTGCTTGCAATTCCCGCGATTATTATTCCAGCATTTATTCTGTCTATCATTCCTGGTCTAATTACACAAGGAATGACTTATTTCACACAGAAAGCAACAGACTATGTTTACGAGCAGCGAATTGCAAGCATTACTGAAGATGCTAAAGAAAACATGATTCCTTATTCTGATTGGTGCAATGTAGATTCGATTTCGAGCGACTCATTGAGCAAGCTTATGGAGGCCGATATGAGAATGCTTTCAGTTCGCGTTGCAATGAATGGTGTAGGACGCGGACAAGCATACTTGGATTCGTCTTATTCTTCTTTTGCGAACAGAAACGGTGCCGTTACAGTTGGAATGTTAGCATACATGTATAACAGCTATGCCGACATGGTTAATGAAAACCTAAAAGCACAGCCCATGAATACAGAAGCAGCCAACGATTCTTCGTTTACTGCTGAAGCAAAAGGGTTCCAAGTAGAAGTGGCTGAAATGGATTCGTCAGTTGTAAACAACAACAAGAGCATTGCTTCATGGCAGGAAGAAAAAGCTATGGTGTGTTCAATAGCCCCAATTGTTGAAGAACCTGCTCCTATGCCGGTAGAACCTGTGATTGTTGAAGAACCCGTTGCTGACGTTCTAATAGATGGATGCGATGCTGAACGTATGCGTATCGATGGAATCATCTCCGACATTCAAGCTAATAACGAACAGATCAAGAAAATGAAAGAGCGTAAGTTAGCAGTGATTGCACATTTGAATAATATGCAATTAGATGCAAACGGAATGGTTGGCAATGAAAAAGTTGCGAAACATATGGGATACTTCTTCATGAGCATCTGGATGTGCGCTTTAGCCGCCATTGCTATGGGGTTTGTTCTTAGTATTTATGCGCACTTGAATAACGTGGTTTACAATTCAATCGATAATTCAGATTGGTTAATCACAAATCAAATCCGTGATGCACACAGCGCAAACAAGAATCAACCTGTTCTAGGATTGCTTTTAACTTTTGTTGCTTCGCTCATGATTTTTGGATTGGTATCTAGCATGGACTTAACTGCTCCGAAAGCAATTTGGGAAAAGGCAAAGTCACAAGGAATGGAAATGTATAATAAAATTCCTGTATTGAATGCTGCGGCACCAGCACCAAGTGCAAAAGCCAATCCAGTGGTTGAAGAAATTCAGGCTGAACAAGAGCAAGTTGAACAAGCTGCTCCGGTTGACAATACAATGCAAGCTGATGGTCCTGCCGATGCTGTAACGCCGTTATATAGAATTGAAGATCCAGATGGATTTACCAATCTGCGCGATGCACCTTATGGTACTGTAATAAGAGAAGTTTATCCCTTTGAACAATTTGCAATTCTTGGTGAATTCGATGGTCATTATGGTGTAGTCTTTCCAGATGGTTCTGTAGGATTTATTCATAATTCGCGAGTAGTTCCATTGAATTAAGTTTATCACTTTCAATTTAGAAAAGAGCCGCACACGCGGCTCTTTTTCGTTTCTTTGCAATCGTGTCGAAACCACTTCTCATAATCCCGCCGTTAACACAGCTGAATACCCCGTATCCAGCAACGGCTTACTTAACCGGATTTTTGAAACAACAAGGATTCGATTCAAGACAAAAAGACTTGGGGTTAGACATGGTGTTGGAAGTGTTTTCCAAAAAGGGATTCGAACTATTGTTCAACGCTATTGAGAAGTCCGACTTCAACCTAAACAACCAACTCGATGCGTTGGTTCAGAATCGTAAGGCCTACGAGAATACCGTAGATGCCGTGATTTCCTTCCTTCAAAATAAAAATTACACACTGGGATACCGCATTGCTTCCGGCGCTTATTTGCCAGAAGGCTCTCGCTTTCACCAAATCAAAGACCTCGAATGGTTCTTCGGAAACATTGGTGTGCAAGACAAAGCGCGATACAAATGCACCATGTATCTCGAAGATATTTCAGATTTAATACAGGCCACTGTTGGTCCGCATTTCGGTTTTTCAAAATACGCAGAACGCATTTCTAGAACCGCTGTTTCCTTCAGTCCAATTCTTGAAGAGTTACAAAAGCCAAACAATTATCTCGATGAGATTTTGGTGGAAAAGGTGAAAGAATATTTTCAGGAAGAGATTCCTTCGATGGTAGGATTCACCGTGCCTTTTGGTGGAAATTTATACGGGGCTTTCAAAGCTGGACAATGGATAAAAACTCATTATCCCGAAGTGAAAATTGCCATGGGCGGCGGATATCCGAACACCGAACTGCGCGAACTTTCAGACCCACGCGTTTTCGACTTCGTAGATTATATTACGCTCGACGATGGGGAAGGGCCATTCCTAGCGCTTTTGAAGCATCTTGAAGATGCAGAAGTTCATCCGGAACTGAAAAGAACGTTCCGTAGAAATTCAAACAACGAAGTTGAATTCATAGATAATAAAGTAGGAGGAGATTTCCTTCACGCTCAAAAACCAGCGCCAAGTTATACGGGTCTTCGTTTCAACGAATACCTCTCAGTGATAGATATGCCCAACCCCATGCACCGCTTGTGGAACGACGGGCGTTGGAACAAAATGACAGTGGCTCACGGATGCTATTGGAAGAAATGCAGCTTCTGCGACATTACCCTCGATTACATTGGGAGATATGATCAAGCAAGCGCAACGCATTTGGTCGATCAGATGGAAGCGCTCATAGCGGAGACTGGTGAGACCGGATTCCATTTCGTAGATGAAGCAGCGCCTCCAGCAGGATTGCGCGATTTAGCCATCGAAATTCTTCGAAGAGGTTTGCAAGTCTCTTGGTGGACCAACATTCGTTTTGAAAAAACATTCTCTCCCGATCTCTGTAAAATTCTGGCAGCCTCCGGATGCATTGCCGTGACCGGTGGATTGGAAGTAGCAAGTCCAAGAATTTTAGAATTGATCGACAAAGGAATTTCCATAGATCAAGTGGCCAAGGTTTGCAAAGGTTTCCGCGATACCGGTATCTTGGTGCATGCCTACTTAATGTTCGGATTCCCAACCCAAACCGAACAAGAAACGATCGATTCGCTTGAGGTGGTTAGACAATTATTCGAAAACCAATTGCTACACTCTGGACATTGGCATCAGTTTGCCATGACCGTTCACAGTCCTGTAGGTAAGGACCCCGAGAAATTCGGAGTGGTGCGGACAGGCCCTGTTTTCGAAGGTTTCGCGAACAATGATTTGTATCACGATGATCCAAAAGGAGCACACCACGAACAATATTCAGAAGGACTGAAGAAGGCCTTGTACAACTACATGCACGGAATTGGCTTCGAATTTGCATTGAAAAAATTCTTCAAATTCCCAATACCGAATCCGCTTGTTCATCGCTCACTCATTGAAAAGTCTGTCAAGAAACTTCCCGATGATGAAGTGGAATTGAAAGGCATGGTGCTTTTTCTTCATCAAACATTTTTAAAATCATTAAAGAAAAACGGCCCGAATAAAGAAGTCCTCTTCGTACATAAATCAGGATACCAGAAAATAGATCTTCCAACAGCTGTTGCAGATTTTCTGATTGAAAATGAATCGAAATTGAATTTATTTCAAGAAGAAAAAATAAACTACCAAGATGTCCTCACGAACTTTTCCAACCAACTCAAATGCACTCCTGAAGAGGTAGTGAAATTCAGTTGGTGGAAACAAATGCGCGAATACGTTTGGATTGTCCGCGTCTAAGACGGTCTTCTTTTTGAATCGGGATTTCCAGAAAAGCGTGGCTTAAATCCACCACCACTGCCGGTCTTCGGTCTGTTTCCTCCGCCACCATTTCCACTTCCACCACTTGGACCACTTCCACGGTGAGTCTTTCCTCCACCAGATCTTGAAAAAGGCTTCTTTCCTTGTGGCTTTTGCGCAACACCCGGAGCAGGTTTGTTCACTGCCGGGAACGGATGCTCATTCACAACGGGAATGTCTAATCCAATCAACTTTTGAATGTCGCGCAAGTATTCGCGCTCTTCAATATCGCAGAATGAAACAGCTCTACCAGATGCACCCGCGCGGCCTGTTCTTCCGATACGGTGAACGTATGTTTCAGGGATATTGGGAATTTCGAAATTCACTACAAAAGCCAACTCATCAATGTCAATGCCACGTGCAGCAATGTCAGTAGCGACAAGCACGCGTGTGATTCCGCCTTTGAAATTGCTTAGCGCACGCTGACGGTGATTCTGAGATTTGTTTCCGTGAATAGCTTCCGCCTTAATGCTAAACTTTTGTAAAAGCTTAACTACTTTATCTGCGCCATGCTTGGTACGTGTGAAAACCAAAGCTGATCTGATTGATTTATCTTGAAGGACATGCATCAACAAATCGTTCTTGTTCGCTTGATCTACGAAGTAAATGCCTTGCTCAATTTTTTCAACCGTAGAAGAAACAGGAGTCACTTCAACTTTTTTCGGAGTCGTTAAAATTGAATTCGCCAATTCTTGAATCGTCTTCGGCATGGTTGCCGAAAAGAACAAGGACTGTCTTCTTTCAGGAATTAATTTAATAATGCGCTTCACATCATTAACAAATCCCATGTCCAACATGCGATCCGCTTCATCCAAAACAAACATTTGAATTTGTCCTAAATTCACATGACGCTGTTGCACCAAGTCTAACAATCGTCCAGGAGTACAAATAAGAATGTCTACTCCAGCTTTCAACGCGTTCACTTGAGAGAATTGATTCACGCCACCGAAAATAACGGTGTGACGAAGATTCAAGTTTCTGCCGTAGCTCGCGAAGCTCTCACCAATTTGAATAGCCAACTCACGCGTTGGAGTCACAATTAATGAACGAATAGCGCGCTTGCTTCCGGTGTGTCCGGTATTCTGAGTAAGTAATTGTAGAATTGGAATGGCGAAGGCCGCTGTTTTTCCTGTTCCCGTTTGGGCACAACCTAACAAATCATTTCCTTCCAACAAAATTGGAATGGCTTGTTCTTGAATAGGAGTGGGAGTGGTGTAACCTTCTTTTTTTAGAGCGCTAAGAATAGGCTCAATTAAGTTTAATTTTTCAAATGACATAAAATACGTGGTCGCCAAATTCCCAATCGTATTTCTAAGTTGAACTGCCAACGGAACTTGTTGCGGGCGCAAAGGTAGTCTACTTTTTCACCCGAACCATCATTAATCCGTCGCGAAGCGGCAAAAGTACCTTCTCACATCGACTATCTTTCGCCACCAAATCATTTAATTCTTGAAGAACTTGTGTGTCGAAATCCTTTTCTACAGCGGGTTCTAGAACTTTTCCACTCCAAAGGACATTGTCAATGAGAATAACTGAGCCTACTTTAACATGGCTCATAGTCCAATTCCAATAATGAAGGTAATTCCGCTTGTCGGCATCAATAAAGACCAAATCGAAAGTTCCGTCCAAATCTTCAAATGCGTTCAAAGCAGCTTTATAAATGGGTTTTATTTGTAATCCATTTTTATGTTGAAGGAAATACTTCTCGTGCAACCAGCTCAACTCATCGTTTTCATCAATGGTAATTAATTCGCCATCTTCTTGAAGTCCATCGGCCAAGCATAATGCGCTGTAACCTGTAAAAGTTCCAATTTCCAAAATGCGTTTGGGTTGAATCAATTGCGAAAGCATACTTAAAAACCGTCCTTGTAGATGTCCACTTAACATACGTGGATTAATCACCTTCTGCCAGGTTTCAGCGGAGAGATTCTTCAACAATTCAGATTCATCATCTGAATGCTTCTCGCAGTAATCCAATAAAGTAGATGAGATAAAATCCATTGCGCGAAGTTACAAAGCTTACCTTTGCATTTATGAAACCGAGTAGGGAATTGTTTATGCGTATGGGTTTACTGACGCTGCTCGTGCCTTTAGTGATTGTTTCCATCCTCTATTACTTCAACACAACGGAATTTATGATCCCCGTTATAATTGGGAAAATGAATGTGTGGTTGCAAATGGGATTAGGTATTGCAGGCGGATTTGTATTGAGCGGAATGACTTGGCTCATTGGTCAATGGAAATATTTAGACGACGTGAATTTCGACTACTCGCTGCGATTAGGGATTTTCAATTTCAGTTTTCAAGAAATATTGTTTCTAAGTTTTTGTGCTGGAGTGGGAGAAGAAATTGTTTTTCGTGGAATGATACAACCTTGGTTGGGAGTAATTACCACATCTTTTCTATTCATCTCGCTTCATGGATACTTGAGTTACAGCTCGTGGCCGAAAGTAATATTCGGACTCATCTTATTTGCGGTGGGAACAGTGTTGGGAATTTTAGGTGCATATGTGGGGCTGCTTGCAGCCATTGTAGCGCACATTCTTTATGATGTTATAGCGTTTCAGCGTATTCAAGCGGAGTACGAAGAATTGAAAAAGAAATCAATCATTCCAATTGCACATGAGCAAGAAGAACATCAAGAGTGAAGGCGGATTTGTATTCAGTACGAATCCTAACTTCAAGATAGAAAATGAAAACGAGGCGGTAGTGACGCTTCCACCCAACGAACAGAAATTAAAAGTTTGGTTGGAAAAAAATCACCGTGGTGGAAAGACCGCCTCGGTTATTAAAGACTTCATTGGCAACGAAGAAGATTTAGAGCAGTTAGCAAAAGTGCTAAAGAACAAATGCGGAACCGGCGGAAGCGCGAAAGATGGCGAGATCATTATTCAAGGCGACCACAGAGAAAAGATTATTAAACTGTTGCAGGACATGGGTTATGCAGCAAAAAAAGCAGGAGGATAAAATGGAGAAAATATTTCCAATAGTAGTTAAGACCATGCAGAGCCTTGAGCCTTTGTTGGCGAAAGAAATGATTGCCCTAGGCGCGACCGAAGTTGAAGAGGGTAGAAGAGTGGTTCGCGCGAATTGCGACCTTGAAACACTTTACAAAATAAACTACCGCGCTCGTCTTGCGTTGCGCGTGCTTTGTCCGTTGCATTCTTTTCAAATTCGAAAGGCCGACGATTTATACAACAAGGCCTATGAAATGCCATGGGAAGAATATTTGCAGGCTGACACTACGTTTGCCATTGATCCGCAAATATCTTCTTCAATGTTTACTCACTCGCACTTCCCGTCGCTTCGCGTGAAAGATGCTATTGCAGACCGTCTGAAGAAGGTATACGGTTCTCGTCCAGATGTGAATCCGGAAAGTCCCGATGTGCAAATACACTTGCTCATAGATCAAGAGAAGGTTCAAATTTCATTAGACAGTTCTGGTCGTTCACTGAACCAACGCGGTTATCGCGTGAATGGAGGGGAGGCTCCCATGAATGAAGTATTGGCTGCAGGTATCATTGCTATTACTGGTTGGAAAGGAGAAACACCTTTGTACAATCCGTTTTGTGGTTCAGGAACAATTGCTTTCGAAGCGGCTTATGCAGCTTTGAATATTCCAGCCCAAAAGGCTTATCCGAAATTCAATTTTCAAACGTGGTTGAATTTCGACGATGCTTTGTGGATGACCGTTCACGGCGATGCGAATGCATTGATCGAGAATAAAGAGTTAACCATTGTGGCTTCCGATATCGATTACGATCAATTGAATGTAGCGCGTAAAAACGGAAAGAACCTTCCATTTAACGATGCTATTCGATTTGAAAAATCAGATTTCTTCAGTGAAGACAGTGTTCCGGAAGTTCCTGGGTTAGTGGTGTTGAATCCACCCTACGGAGAACGCATGGAGATTGAAGAGTTGGAAAAGATTTATTCGGAAATAGGTTCCGTTTTCAAACACCGTTATTCAGGATCAACAGCCTGGATTATCTCTTCAGATCTTCAAGCACTTCACGCAATAGGCTTACGCCAGAAGCGTAAAGTAAAATTGATGAATGGAAAGTTGGAGTGTGAGCTTCGCGGAATAGATTTATTCAGAGGAAAGCGCAACGAACGATTCGAAGTTAAGCCGACAGATTCCGAAAATTTATCACCGGATTCGCATACATCTGAAGCATAATTTCTCGCGCAGTCTGTGTGAAGTTTTCTTTCGGAAGCGGCGTATGCTTTCTATGAAGGCTTAATTTGAAAGTATTTCCACGGATATAATTACTGAAAGCAATTTTCTGTATTTGTGAGTATTGGTCCTTGTACTCCTTTGTACCATTCAACAAATCATACGCGATGTAATTCGTAGGCCAGAGATGAAAAATACGGTGCATTTCATTGTCGATGGCATGCGTTAAATAACGATACTTTTCATTTTTATTTTGAATGGAACGCATGTGCTCTATATGATCATTCATTGAATTTCCCATTGCAATATTTACGCGACCCTTGTGTCCGGTGATTCCTTTCAACATGGAAAGAAAATCTTCTCCGGATTTTTTCTCATAAGATCCAAGCACTTTTAAATGCATGAGCTCATTCGTCTTCATCATATCACAGGGATCGTATTCATAGCTCACGGCCATAGGAATCATGCTCAACGCTTGCAAACCGTCTTCAATGTTATCGGAACTCATTGCGAACATCTTTAACAAACCGGTTGCTGTTCTATCGTCTCCATCTTTGCTTCTTCCTTCACGTTGTGCTATCCAGATTGAAGTGTGGTCGGTAGTTAAAGTATGACGAATGTAATTGGAAAGGCGAAGGCTGTAATAGAACATTTCTTTCGCGTTTACATTTCGATTCACAATGAAGTTCTTGTTGGAACGAACGATGTCTTCAACCACTTTCTGACGCAGTAGATTGTCGCCAATAGCTATCTGCGTAGTCTTGTGGCCTTGTTCAAGCAAACTCACATTCAATATTGCACTGTCGAGAATAATGTCGCGGTGATTGCTTAAGAAGAGGTATGGTTTTGTTTTATCTAACGATTCGAAGTTGGTAAAAGACAATCCACTTGTTGTTGTTTGAATGGCCATCTTGAAAGCAGGACCTGAAATTTCAGATTGAAACTCATCAACGGTAGTTACCTGACGAAGCATTTTTTGAATTGCTGAACGACTTAATCCAGGAAAAACCCATTTGAGCATTTTATAAAATTCCGAGACTTCTAAAATCCGTTCGATAGCAGCTTTTAATTCTTCGTCGTTATACGGACGAATGGGATCGAAATTAAAAACATCTATTTGCGCATCTTCCATAGGTACAAAAGTAAGAAATTCAGAACTTTTGATTGGAGAAGCCTTGTTGTAAATATGAACAATGTCTACATTTGATGCATGAGAAAAATGAAAGCGTTGCTTTTTGCTGGGTTAGTTGTTTTGGCTTTGTCTGCATGTGAAGAAAAGAAAGTTTCCGCTCCTTCGAGAAGTGCTGAATTAATTGGAGATTTTGATGATACGTTGTGGAATCAGAATACAGGAACCATTTATTCATTGGCTTTGTATGCAGACAGCAGTTTTTATTTGAGAGCAAGAGTAATCGGAGGAGAGGCCAAGACCTATTTAGGGAATTACAAACCCAACGAGAAATGGGAAACGCTTAACTTGAAATGTGCTGACAGTACGCATACATTTTCCATCGCGATTAAATCTCCTGATCTGTTAGAAATGAGCATAGAAGGTGCGGTGAGTTATATGAATCGTTCAACAAAAGTAGTTAGCACAACTGGTTCTGCAATATTGAAGAATCGTGTTAAAATGTGGTCTATCAACAAGTCAATTGTTTATCAATTGGTAAATGCGAACGAGCTAATCATTGATCAACTGTTCATCAATTCATTGACTCCAGAATACAAAGCCTTGCTGAGTTATTATTCAGGAAAATACGAATCACCACAACTGGTGAAATCACTTAATTTCAGTCAGGAAGAAATCGTTAAACTTCAGGAATTGTATTTTCCAATCCCGACAGCTCCGAAGACGGACGCAAAAGAGGCCCCACCCATTGAGAATAAGATGCCTATGAAATCCTTGTTCTTCTTTAACACTGGAGGAAAAGTTGAAGTGCAATTGGTCGCTCTTAGCTCAAAGGGCAACGACTACGCTAAAAAGGATTCTTGGGAATTGAATGCGGAAGGATGGAAATTGATTAGCTCTGAGTTTTCAGGGGTAAGCTCCGAAGTAGTCTATGAAAATCCAAACGAGGTGAAGCTTCCTACTGGGGATATTATCATAAACACGAAGAAATAAAAAAGGGTCTCGAAAGAGACCCTTAATTTTTTAAAAACAATGGTGGAATTAGTTTCCGCCCATTGCAGCTTTCATTGCTTCTTCCATACATGGCTTAACAAGAGCTTCCAATTCTTTTTCTTCTTCGCTTCCTTTTGGATACTTTTTCTGTAACTCGTCCATTTGAGGCTCATACTCTTTTTGAAGAGCTTCGATTTTAGCTGTGTCGTTAGCCTTTTGAGCTTCAACCATTTTGTTCATCATGTCACAGATAGTTTCTGCGTCAGACTTTACACCACCGCAAGATGCCATGAACATTGCAAGAGCAACTGCTGGGATCATTAATTTTTTCATAAGAATAATTTTAGTTTCGACGAATATAAAAAGATTTGCTTCTTAGAAAGGCAATATCAGCACAATAATGTTCGCATTGTTAAAAAGTGAATTACTTTGTTGAAAGACCACGATAAATTTTCGCAGTGAGAGCGCGGTATTCACTGAGATTTGTGAAATAAAGTAAAAAAATGATAAATCGTTCGGATATAGATTTTTTTGAGTTGGCTATTGGTCAAGAGCACGTGTTTACAGATGAAGAAACGCGCTTGAAATATGGTAAAGACGAAACGGAGAATTTGAGCTTTCCTTCCGATGTTGTTTTGAAGCCAGGAAATAAAGAAGAAGTCGCAAATATTTTAAAACACTGTAACGCACAAAAGATTCCAGTTACTGCCATTGGTGCTCAAACCGGATTAAGTGGAGGAGCGTTGTGCGTGAGGAAAGGGGTAGCCCTTTCAATGGAACGTTTCAATAAAATTTTGAAAATAGATACGAATAACGGCCAGGTTCATACAGAACCAGCCGTTATAACTCAAGTGCTTCAAGAAGAATGTGCAAAGCAAGGGCTTTACTACGCTCCAGATCCTGCGAGTAGAGGCAGCTGTTGGATAGGCGGAAATTTAGCCGAGAACAGCGGCGGTCCGCATGCCGTGAAATACGGTGTGACAAAAGATTTTGTTTTGAATTTGGAAGTCGTATTGGCCAATGGGGAAATCATCTGGACCGGCGCCAACACCTTGAAAAACTCAACAGGGTACAATCTTACTCAACTCATGGTTGGAAGCGAAGGTACTCTCGGTATAATTACTAAAGCTGTTCTCAAGCTTCTTCCATTGCCCAAACACAATTTGCTTTTATTGGCGCCATTCGCCTCAGCAGAGAAGGCGTGTGAAGCCGTGAGCGCTGTGTTCAGAGCTGGTATTACCCCGAGTGCTATGGAATTCATGGAACGCGAAGCAATTGAATACACGTTAAAGCATGTTCCCGATGCACATGTAAGTTTAGAGGGTGTAGAGGCGCATTTACTTATTGAAGTGGACGGTTCCAATGTAGAATCGCTCATGCTAGATTGCGAAACCATTTCAAACGTTCTCATGGAACACGAATGCGGTGAAATATTATTCGCTGAAGATCACAATCAGAAAGAAGCCCTGTGGAAGATTCGAAGAAAAGTAGGAGAAGCCGTGAAGTCACACTCCATCTACAAGGAAGAAGACACCGTTGTTCCTCGCTTCGAACTTCCTAATTTACTTCGTGAAGTAAAGGTCATTGGAAAACGCTGCGGCTTTCGCTCCGTTTGCTACGGACATGCCGGAGACGGAAACCTGCACATTAACATATTAAAAGATGAGATGTCTGATGAACAATGGGACAATATTTTACCCTTGGCTATTCGTGAAATATTTGAACTTACCGTTTCTTTGGGTGGAACACTCAGCGGTGAACACGGAATAGGGTGGGTGCAGAAAAACTACATGGATATTGCCTTCAACGAAGTTCAGCTGAATCTGATGAAGAAAATTAAAGAGGCGTTTGATCCAAATGGAATACTCAATCCAGGAAAAATTTTCCCGGATTAATTTTCATTATTTAATCAATAAACGCTTCGTAATTCTTCCAACTTGAATGGTATAAATTCCAGAAGAAAGATCACCAACAGAAAGTGTGTGAACACCCGGCTGATTGAACGTTGAAGTCAACACCATTTGTCCAGTAGCATTGTAAACCGACACCAAACTTTTTCCCGATTGGAAGTTCTGAATGAATACTTCATTTTCTGCGGGGTTTGGATAAACGATAAACTCACGTTCAGCAATTTCATTCACACCAGCTGCAATCCATTGAAAATCTTCAGAAGTTGAATAAGCAGAAGAACCGCAACCATTTATGGCAGTAACTCTCCACGAATAGGTTTTTCCTTCCATAAATGAAAAGTTAGCCGGTAACACAACGAAGTTAGAAGTAACAGTAGAACTGTAAACTACTGATCCGAACGTATTGTCGTTTTCAGCAAGTTCGAAAAAATAGGAAGTGGCTCCTGGCATTGCAGTCCAATTAAACTGGTAGTCTAACGCGTTGTATTGAATGGTTGCAGGCAAAGACATTAGAGTTGGAGCAGCCGGCGGAGTACCAATGGTTATTGTAAAAAACAAATCATAAGACTCTCCAAATGTAGTAAGCAATTGTAGCGTGCAACTGTAGTTCCCGGCGGGAACAGTTCCCAAATCAGAAATCACAATATTGTAGTTCCCAGTGGCGCCAATGTTCACTCCGCTGAAAACCGGAAATCCCGGTATACCCGTTATGTTAGCAGTTAATGGAAATTGTAAGTCAGCATTTATTTTAAGTTGAAGGGTATCGGCCGATTGTCCGCATGCATTCAAATTATTGTTTTGCAAATAGAGTAGAGTAGGACGAAGAACGAAAAATCCATCGTACATGCTTGTTGCTAAATTTACACCGCTCGGCAGGAACGGATAATTGCTCCATGTTCCACTGAATTGAGGATTATCGTTCGCTGGAAATAAATCGAAATACCCAACTTCATTCAATACCCCTGTGCTTACTCGGGATGCATCTAGAATGCGAACACCGCTTCTATAATTACTTTCATAAACGAATTGATCCTTTACATACAAGTTGTGATCAATGGAAGTAATGGTACTTAAATAATAATTCATGTATCCAATATTGTCTAAATCAGAAAAATCAAAAATATGTGTACGTGTCGTTGTTCCTAAATTCTGCTCATCCAACTCGTCGTCTACTAAATAGTGAGCCATGTCCTTTGTAAACCATCCTTGGTGAGTGTATCCGGTTTCTGGATAATTGTAATTATCTAGAAAGATTATATCCGTAGGATCTGTAACATTCAAAGTAACTACACCATAACCACTGTTGCCGTTGCATGCCACAACGATAACATCGCCTTGGTGATTGACATCTGGACCATTATAGGTAAGAATATTACCATCGTGAGTATATCCAGCATCTGCATATCCACCAACAAGGATGGGTTGAAGTGGATTTGAAATATCAACCAAATGTGGACCGCCATTGAAGGTGCTTGAACCCATTGCCATTAAAATTTTACTCACAGGATCAATCGCAATGGTATGTGAATGCCCAAAACCACCGTAATAAGCTGATTCAATGAACGAGGTAGGAGTAGTCACATTGTCTAGTTGCAGCATGTCAAAGACTTGAAGGCCGTGACCACTTGCCTCACTTCCAACGAAACAATAATTGTCCAAGGTTTCAACATCTCTCCATAAACTACTACTCGTATGTGAAGGAAGCATTCCTAAATAAACTGGGGCTTCTGGTGTTGAAATATCTACGAAAGCCAATCCGTTTGAAACGGCAACAAGTGCATATTCCTTTCCAGTTACAGGGCTTACCCATCCCCAAATATCACTTGTATTGTCATTATTCGGATTAGCTCCAATATCGGCAAGTGACATGTACGACAAAAGATCCACGTTGTCACATGGATAAATTCCTGCCATTCCACCAACACAAGGCTGAGCTGAAGCTGCGATCGCAGAGAACATTAAAAGAGATAAGAATATATTTTTCATAGAAACATTAATTACGGCCAAGATAAAAAGAAAAAGCTCGGCATTTGCCGAGCTTTTCAATATAATTACAACTGAAACGATTCTCAATTCGTTCTTGCATGCTTCACACTGTAGTAGGTCACATAGAAATATCCAATGGTCAACATAGCGTGGAAAGGCATCAGACCGAAATCGGTAAATTCCCAATTGATTTTATTCGAAATAGGATCTCTTTCCGACCAAGTTAGAATAAATGGCCAAACCAATCCACTAGCGAAATACAACAACAACATGAATTCAAGAATGGTCAATGGTGAAATTTTTGGAGCACGATACTTCTTGTCAGTCCATGTTCCTTTTTTACCTGTGCTAATCGCAAATTTTGGTGTTCGAACGAAGGCTGATTTTTTTCCAGTTAATCCTTCAATTACCGCCACAGCGTTGTGTAATGAAAGCCCCATGGATACCGCCAAAAACAATGGAAAATCAACAACGAATCGACCAAACTTTTGGAAGAACGGCATAGGCGGACGAGATACCCAGTAGAAGAATCCTAATATAAAGAAGCTCACTAAGAAGGCTGATGCAATTGCAAAGTAGATGCTATAATCGTTGAACTGATAATGGCCATAATGTAATTTACCATCAAAATAATGCTTTATGAATAACATAGGCATACTTAAGATGGAAGTCCCTAAAATACTCAAGAAAACCACTGAGTTCATCAAGTGGAAACTAGCGTGTACCTTGTGAGCAAAGCCCATGTCTTTTGCGCGCAATACTTTTCCTAAATTCTTCCGCGTACATTCTGCAGCACCTTTGGTCCAACGGAATTGTTGTGCCTTTAAAGCATTCATTTCAGCAGGTAACTCAGATGGAGATCCGATAGCCGGCAAGTATATAAAGTTCCACCCAACTAACTGAGCACGGTAGCTAAGGTCTAAGTCTTCAGTGATAGTATCACTCTGCCATCCGCCAGCATCGTATATAGCCTCTTTTCTCCAAACACCTGCAGTTCCATTGAAGTTAATGTAGTGGTTTGAATAATTACGTCCAATCTGCTCGACAGTGAAGTGAGCATCCAAGCCGAATGCTTGCAATCGTGTAAGCAATGAATAGTCTTCATTCAAATGTTCCCAACGGGTTTGAACAACTGCAATCTTATCACCTGCGTAGAAGTAGGGTATAGTCTGACGTAAAAAGTCTTTTCTTGGAACGAAGTCAGCATCGAAGATAGCTGTGAATTCTCCTTTTGAAATATCTAAACCATAAGACAATGCACCGGCTTTAAAACCTTGACGATCTGTTCTTCGAATATGTTGAATGTCAATTCCTAGTTTTTGCTTTTCAGCAATTAACTTGGCAGCAATCTCAACAGATTCATCATTACCATCATCTAGAACTTGTATCTCTAATCTGTTCTTCGGATAATCGAATTCACAAACAGCATTGATCAATCGCTCAATAACGTACATCTCGTTAAATACGGGAAGCTGAACAGTGACATATGGTAAATCTTCTTCAGCAATAACAGGCATTTCACGTTTACGCTTATTCTTTTTCACGAATTGAACAGCTAGATTCAATTGAACCAAAGAGTAGAAGAATATGAATAATAAAAAGAAACCGTAAAGACAAATTGCGGTAAATGCAAGTGTATTCAATGTATTGAGGGTTTAGTTAGACCGCGAAAATACGGCTAAAGATATATTTCTTAAAAAGTTTTCTGAATTAGATAAACATTTCAATGTTAATCTATTTGAAAATTCAATTGCATGGTAATGGAAGCAGTCTTTCTTCGAGAAGAAGTATTGAACGCTCCGCCCCAAGAGTAATCTTCATCGCTGTTCTGTCCAACGATTTGAAATATACCCATTTCAGCGCTTTGCAAATTACCAAGATCACCACCAGATGATTGAGCAATTTTCTCTGCGCGAAGACGCGCATCTGCTGTTGCTTCTGAAACCATTTCGATTTTCAATTCAGCCAATTTGGTATAATAAAACTCTGGACTTTCAGAATAAAATTCAACACCAGAGGCTATGAGTTCTGTTACTTCACGAGAGATTTGTTCAACTTTAGACACTTCTGACGATTCAATAGCTACCATTTGAGAAAGACTATAGCCAGTTAGCACAGATCCAACGATGTCACCTTCTGAATTGCGAATATCATCGTAGTTCTTATTTATTTCCATTGCAGAAAAAACAATTTCATTTTCTTGAATTCCTTTTCCTGTCAAATAGTTTTTAATGGTATTGCGATCAGATTCTAGCGCAGCAGAGGCAGCCGCTAAATCGATACTTGTTTTAGAAAACGAACCACGCCAAACGATTAAATCTGAATCGAAATTTCGACTTCCCATTCCTGTAACATGAATGACATTCTCTTGTCCATTGCGGTCGCCGTAACCTTTCATAAAAACATAAGCAGAAAGGATTACGCAAATTCCGATAGCAAGGGATGCAAATACTCGCTCGTTTAAAATATTTTTCATAGTTCGAATGTAATCAAAAAAAAGAGGTGAAATCTCTTTCACCTCTTTTTCATAGTTTAAGATTTTGATTACTCACAATTAAGTGGAAAGTAATATTGGTAGGGTGGAGGGTTCGGTGTATAACCGGGCTTCACAATAACAAATCCAATTTTAGTAATTGTAGATCCCTCAGGAATAGGCAAGAAGTCTTCAGGGATGAATGTCTTTCTGAATTTCCCTGGAGACACTTCAGTTAACTTCAAAGAAGCTGTAGAAGCTGCGCTAGCAAGAGGGGCAACATCGAAGAATGTGAAGTTCCCAGTGAATGCACGGAGGAAAATATAACACTCGTCTGCTCCCAAGTTTTGAAGATTTGCATCTGCCTCTTGTGAGTTATCATAAGTAATGCTGAAATAGTCATCTTGCTTGGCGGCTTCTGGGAAGAAACAAATACGGTCAGCACAAAGCGCAGGAACAATGTCGACATGCAAATCTTCAGTTTTAGCTTCTCCAACACCTTCCGACCCGAATTCATTTCCATTTTTCAATTTAGCAAGACAAGAAATTCCATTTTGATACAACGCAAGCGGAGTGCATGCATAATAAGTTGTTGGAACCATGGTCATCTTGTACAATAATCCACTAACATGAGTTAAGAGCATGCAGTTGTTCGAATTACCCCACTCGCCATTTCCACATGAAGGACCACCGGGTTGCCATGTCCACATGTAAACAGAGTCAACAACCTCCGGGTGATTGCCCAATAACGTCTTCAAACCACCAGTTGTTTGCGCCACATCAATGTATAAATCCATTGTAGCATTCGCATTGGTAGGTGAAGGAAATACAAATGCTGCTTGTGCGTATCCAGAAACAGCTACTGCCAATAAGGCTAACGTGTATAATATCTTTTTCATGATTAGATGCGTTGGAAGTTAAACTTATAAATCACATTCTTGAATCCGTCTGAACACTCTCTGTGATACTGTATTCCCATGTTATTGCTTGTTGGAAGCACCATATTCCCTAAGAATAGTTCAAGCGTATCGTTTGCATTCATAAGGGTTATTGAAGACGGCGCAAGGTTGTCATCCAATGACCAAGTTCCATTTGTTCCGAAGAAATTCTTTCCTTCAGTAATTGTAACCGTATAAGTTTGCGTAGGAACATCGAGTGTAATACGCATAGGTTCAACCCCAGATACAATATAGAACTCACTTAAGTCACGTTCTTCCAAAACTGGATTATTAGGATCTTGCTGAATGAAGTTAGTCAGCTCCCAAGTGCCTCCCATACCCTGCAACTTATCCGAAGTCTCACCTAATTCGCCGGTAATCTCTGGCTTACAGCCAGCGAACATTCCAACAGTTAAGGCTATCATGAAAAATAGTTTTACTGATTTCATTTGACGTTTATTTGTTTTTTAATTTCTCTTTAATTTTATTTCTATTCAATACAGGCGAAATATTTTTCGCCCCTTTAGTTACATCCACCTTCTGGATTCCCAACAAATAACGCCGATGTGAATTCACTGTTTGGGAATTGAAGCGCCATTCCTGGACAATTCCATGGTGCATTGCGAACAACAATATTTTCACCCTTCGCACCAATTCTTTTCAATTGGTTAATCCACTTTCCTTCACCCATGGTCTCAATGCGATACTCTCTTCGAGCAGCTTCAATAACTTGTGAAGCCGTTGAACTTGCAGATAAATCGTTCAATCCAGCTCCAAAAGCACGATCACGAATGGCATTAATATCAGCAATTGCAACAGAAAGATCTCCGCCCATTTCAGCTAAACATTCAGCGCGAATTAATCTCAATTCAGTTAAATAAATAATTGGAATATTGAAGAATAATTTGTCTTCAAATCGACGATTCTTATATTTTCCATTACTTGATTGCATCCAACCCAAGCGATCGTCAGCGCTATTCAAGTTTGTAAATTGATACAATTCATTAGAGAACATCAAGTTCGGAGGAAGCACACCGCCCGCATTGTAATTGCCAATGAAGTTGTCTGTGCGTTGATCAATGTTGCCATCTCCAGGACTAGAGCTTACAATTCCAAAAACTGTTTCTGGATTCAATTCCGGATTAGTAGGAAAACGATCGAGCGTATCACTCATCGTGTAAGCACCGCTATTGATAACCAAAGAAGCGAATTGTTCAGCTTGAACGTAATTATTCATTTGGAAATAAACCATTGCCATTAATCCAGCAGCGGCATTCTTAGTTGCGTAATTTCCATTTGATTCAGGAAGGTTAGCATATGCATATTCCAAATCTTCTAAAATAAATGCATAAGACTCGGCAACAGTGCTTCTTGAAAGAGGCTCGTTGCTCGCTTCTCTTCTTAATATAATTCCCAAGTGAGAATTGGATGGAGAAGAACCATAAGGCTGTGCCCAAACTTTCACAACATTGAAGTGGCAAAATGCACGAATGAATTTCGCTTCGGCTTCCATACGTAGGCGTTCGTTTTCTGATAAACCTTCAATCAAATCAAAGTTTTTCATCAATGAATTGCAACGGTAAATCGCATAGTAGAAATCGCCGTAGGTTCCGTTAGTAGTTGGAGTGAAGAAGTTTGTCTCGCGGTTGTAAACA
>JBIKZA010000080.1:0-7902 GCA_044354975.1 Flavobacteriales bacterium | reverse complement strand
ACCCTCCATCCAAGGAAGCAAATTCTTCGCGCAGTGGTCTGTGTGCATGATGACAGGAACGCCATACGCTTTCGCCATTAAATGCACATGGTGTGCACCGCTCACAGAGCCAAGAATTGCAGCTTCCTGATTTTTGTTATCAAGTCCCTTGCCTGCATAGAAGGCTCCTCCACCGTTGCTGAATTGAACCACCACAGGCGAATTCAAATCGCGTGCGGTTTCAAGAACAGCGTTCACACTGTTGGTTGATATAACGTTTACTGCTGGCAGCGCATAGCCGTGTGCCTTTGCGTCGTTCAACACTTCGGTCACTTCGTCACCGGATAATACCCCTGCTTTAAATTTCATGATTTTATATTGAAGTTGTAAAAGTAATGTGATTCGATCCGCCCGCTACGTGATAAATACTAAGAGCGTAGCTTAATTGAAACTTTTTCAGGTTGACTGTTGTTCCGAACGAGAGTCCAGCAGTCGCTGGTCTATTCGGAATCGAAAGCTCTTTTCGTTGACGATAATTGTATCCTAGGCCAATGCGCACATTGCTCCCGAGAATAATTTCAGTGCCTATGACTAGGTGACGCATGAGCAAATCTCCGAACTCCCAGGTGCGATCTTCAACGGGCAATCCGGTTAAAGGATCAACGATGATTGTAGCATTCGGATCTGTATATTTCATATTCCATTTCTGAACGTTTTCGTATGCGATGTGGAACAGGAATGGAGCGTTCTTCGGACGCTTGCTAATACCTATTTGCAGTTCAAGTGGAAGTTTCTCTCTTGAGTTTTCGCGGTATGTTACGAGTTGCATGCCTACATTCTTCAAAACAAAACTTGCCGCAAAATTGGTTTTCGGTTGGAAATACGTTGCAGCGGCGTCTATGGCTAAACCATAAGAATAGTAGGTGTCGAAAACGGAATATAAATTTTTTAAGTTCAGGCCTACACGCCACAACGAATCGACCTTGTAGGAAGCACCGAGGGTTAACGCGTATTCGTTTGAAGAGAAAGTCCCGAGGTCATTTCCCAATCCGTCAAGTCTTGCGCTGGTTCCGTATCCGAAGTATTGGAGTGTTCCAGCAAACGCGAATTTGCTCTTTGTTGGATGGAATCCGAAGGTTGAATATCCGAAATTCGATTGTCCAAAATAGCGCACGTAGCTCATAGCTAGTTTTCGATCCATGAGCGAATCGATAAGTGCTGGATTAATGGCGGCAGTATTGATATCACTTGCACATAGCGCTATGGCATTGCCGCCAATTGCCGCAACGCGGGCAGAACCGAAAATGTTGATTCCAGAAAAAACAGTGGTGCCCGCTTGCGCGAAGCTGCAAAGTGAAGCTGCGCAAAGGAAAAAAGTGAAGAGTTGTTTTTTCATGATTCAGGCATGCAAGTAACGAAATAGTTCTGAATATATTTCACAGCTTACTTTGCTTTTTCTTTCAGAAGAGCTTTGTCTATGACTTCGTACATGTCTGTCACGAAGTGAAACTTCAAACCTTTCAGGTAGCGCTCATCGATGTCATCGATGTCTCTTCGATTTTTCTCGCAGAGAATTATTTCTTTGATTCCTGCGCGCTTCGCGGCGAGAATTTTTTCGCGCACACCGCCTACTGGAAGGACTTTTCCTCGGAGCGTGATTTCTCCTGACATGGCGAGAAACTTCTTCACTTTCCGTTTGGTGAACGCAGACGCAAGCGCCGTTAACATGGTAATACCTGCGCTTGGGCCGTCTTTTGGAACGGCGCCTTGAGGAACGTGAATATGCACATTCGTTTCGTCGAACACCTTCGGTTCCATTTCCAACAAACTGGAATGTGCCTTCAGATATTCAAGCGCTAACACCGCGCTCTCTTTCATAACATCGCCCAAGTTTCCGGTTAGCGTTAGCTTTCCTTTGCCTTGTGTTAGGCTCGCTTCAATAAATAAAATATCTCCACCCGTTGGCGTCCAGGCCAATCCTGTAACCACTCCAGCAACATCGTTATCGGCATATCTATCTTTCTCATAACTCACACCCAATGCCTTCGAAACATCTTCTTTCGTTAAAGCTGTTTTGAATTTTTCTTTGAAGGCCATCTGCTTCGCTCGGTGGCGAACCATTTTACCAATGCGTTTTTCGAGCGAACGAACGCCGCTTTCGTTGGTGTAAGATTCAATCAAGAACGAAAGAACTTCATCGCTAAAGGATATGTTCTTTTCGGTTAGTCCGTTTTCGGTTAATTGCTTCAGTACTAAATGGCGCTTCGCAATTTCTAATTTTTCTTCGAGCGTATATCCGTTCACTTCAATAATCTCTAAACGATCGCGAAGTGCGGGTTGTAACGTTGAAAGCGAGTTGCATGTTGCTACAAACATAACCTTCGAAAGGTCGTATTCCAACTCAACAAAGTTGTCGTAGAACGCATGGTTCTGTTCCGGATCCAACACCTCTAACATAGCCGAACTTGGATCGCCGTGAACCCCCTGCCCCATCTTGTCAATTTCATCTAAAACAAAAAGTGGATTCGATGTACCTACTTTCTTCAAGTTCTGAATAATTCGACCGGGCATGGCGCCTATGTATGTCTTGCGATGACCCCGGATTTCCGCTTCGTCGTGCAATCCGCCTAAAGACATGCGGACGTATTTTCTTCCGATTGCTTCAGCAACGCTTTTTCCTAATGAAGTTTTACCAACGCCTGGAGGTCCATATAAGCAAATGATTGGCGATTTCATATCGCCTTTTATTTTCAATACCGCGAGATGCTCCAGGATTCTTTCCTTCACTTTTTCCAAACCGAAATGATCACGATCGAGTATTTCTTTCGCGTGATTCAAATCGAAATTATCTTGACTGGTTTCGCTCCAAGGCAAGTCTAGCAACAATTCAACATAGTTAGATTGCACACTGTATTCCGCAGCTTGCGGATTCATGCGTTCGAGTTTTGCCAAATCTTTTTCAAATGCGAGACGTACATTTTCTGGCCACAACTTTAACTTTCCTTTTTCACGTTTCGCGTCAATTTCTTCTTTCTGGGGATTTGCTCCAAGCTCGTCCTGAATCTGCTTGATTTGCTGCGTGAGGAAATACTCCCGTTGTTGTTTTGAAATGTCTATATGAACCTTCTTCTGAATCTCTTTCTTCATTTCTAGCATTTGCAAATCGCTATGCAATTGCTCAAATACCTTCTTTGCCCTTTCATCCAAATCTGCAATTTCTAAAAGCTCTTGCTTTTTCTCCACATCTGCCTTCATATTGGATGAAATGAAGTTGGTGAGGAATGACAATCCGCTGATATTCTTGATAGCCAAAGCGGCTTCGCTTGGAATATCCGGAGAAAGATTAATGATGTTCAAGGCGTGATCGCGAAGCGATTCGAACAACGCTTGCTGCTCTTTGCTTTCCGCTTTGTTGTTGATTTCTTCAAACGCTGAAACTTGGGCTTCAAAATACGGATCAGTGTTCACCAAACCCTGAATCGAGAAGCGCTTTTTACCTTGAAGAATAACGGTCGTGCTTCCGTCGGGCATGCGTAACATGCGCAAAATGGTGGCCTGTGTTCCAATGTGATGAAGGTCTTCGAAGGCGGGATCTTCCATGTCTGCGTTGCGCTGCGCTACAACGCCAATGGTCTTCGTTCCTGCGTTTGCATCTTGAATGAGGCGAATGCTGCGGTCTCTTCCTACTGTAATAGGGATTACAACTCCCGGAAAAAGAACAGTGTTTCTCAGCGGCAAAATAGGTAACACTTCAGGTGTTTCCTCATTGGCCATATTATCTTCGTCCTCTGCTGAAATGAGGGGGATATATTCTTGATTGTTTTCTTCGTCAGAAAAAAAATAGTGCTCTACTTCTTTATTCATACTCCTCCGTTTTCAATGTCAATGCCACTTATCTCTCTCTGCCGTTATGACCGAGAAGCAGCAGTTATTTTAAATACATACGTCAATACAGCCTTTTCAGCTACTGACATTTCCTTGCCACGGCGTTGCATCATGCGCTCCGCTGTTTGAATGGCTTTGTCTAAGTTGTGCTCTACCGCACCTGTTCCCCAAGTAAATGAAGGAACGCATTTCGGTGGGAAGTCTCCGGCAAAAACATTGGCTGCAACGCCTACATAGGTGCCGGTATTAAGCATGGTATTAATTCCAAACTTCGCGTGATCGCCTACGAGTGCACCGCAAAAAGTAAGTCCCGTGTTGAATTCATTTCGATCTAAATCATTCGAAATGGAAACGCTGCTGTAGTTATTCTTCAAGTTACTGCAATTGGAATCGGCTCCGAAATTCACCCAAGAACCAACGACTGCATTTCCCAAAAAACCATCGTGACCTTTGTTGCTGAATGAATGAAAAACAACGTTCGACGTCTCTCCTCCTATGCGACATTCTTCACCAAAAGAAGAGGGTCCGTAACATTTCGTTCCCATTTTCAACACCGCGCGCTTCCCGATGTATAGTGGACCGCGCAACATACTTCCTTCCATCACCTCTGCTCCTTCATCAATGAATATAGGGCCACTTTCAACATTCAACACCGCATCGAAAACCTTTGCGGAAGAGTGAATGAATAAGTTGATTTCTTCCCCGATAACTCTGCAGTATTGACTCGGCTTCGCTCCGTTTGTTTTATTCGCTACGTCGAAATCTGCACGAAGTAAATAATCGTTTACTGAAAATAAATCTGGTATTCCATTTAACCACATGGCCTCTGCCGTCCATGCGCGATGCTCGAAGGTGTCCCAATTGGTATGCAAACCTCTTGCAGCAACACACACTTCATGGATGAAAAACGCTTCATTCGACTGCAAGCCTTGAATAGCTGCAACTGCTTCGTTGTTCGGTATGAGTCGTGAATTAATGTACAAATTCTCTCCGGCTGGAACCGCGTCATACAAATCTTGAAGAGAACTTCTTGTTTGGATGAATATAGAGTCGCTCTCGAAAAACATTTTCCAACGGTCTTGAACCGAATACATACCCGCAAACAAGTCGGCAATTGCGCGCGTATGTGAGAGCGGTAAAAATGAATTGACCAAGTGGTCTTCGAAAAGTACGATTTGCATATTCTTCAAATTTACACGCTACGCTTGAATTTCCAACTGGAAATTCCTACAGCGACAATAATCGTAAAGAAGAAATAACATGGAACCAAATAGCGCTGCTCAATGAATCCTAGCACTCCGCCTAAAACGAAGAATAGTAACCATCCCGTAATCAACCACCATCTATTCTTCAAATCCTTCAGTATAACTGAAATAAAAAGCACCAATGCAAGGGCATTCACCAATAACAACAGGGCGTAAGACCCAACTTTCACTCCTTTCTGAATGATATTCATTTGTGCGAATGCCGGGCCTGGAATGTTATCTATTCGCGCGGGAATAAGAAACTGCTTCATTAAACGAAAGCGATTCAAAATATAATAATCCGAAGGGTGCTCATGCATGTATGCAGACTTGTACTTTCGAGCACGTGAGATTATTTCATTCCCTAAACTATCTTTCGAAGTTCCTTCCAACTCGTAATAAAAGCGATGATAATCTTCTTTCAACTGTTTCAATTCTTCAGCACCATAGGCAGTTGTGTAATGGCGATCCGTTAAAGGCGAATTCGTACATCCTTCTTTTGCAATTAAATACTGTGAAGCGGAATTCGGAACCCAAGGCTGGCAATCTTCACCCCAAGCAATAATCAAATTTCGAATAACTAGAAGCTCTTTCGGCAAATATCCATAACACGAAGAATAGTCGTCGACCAAAGGAATAAATTTTTCCGTCTTCGAATAATTATAGAAACTCCAACTTCCAAATGCAAGTATTACCGGAATTCCAAACAGAACAGATGTTTGCACAAATTGCGCTCGTTTAATCATAATAAAATAGAGAGCCGGAATGAAGAGCACATGAATTTGTCGGAAGAAAATAGACCATGTTAAAAACAACGATGACCATAAAACAAGGTTCCAACTCGCTTCATTTTTGAAACGGATGGCAATGTAAAACGCGAGAATTAAGAAAGAATTTCCTAGGCTGTCTGAAAGCAACATCGGATCCCAAACGGAGATGAAAAAGGAGGAAGCGTATACAATTCCAGCTATGTAATAAGCTTTCTTATTTTGAGCGAGGTGCCCAGCTAATCGAGCAACCAAAACAACGCTGAAGATTCCTAAAGCGAATTGAAGAAGGATAACAACCTGAAAAGCGATATACGGATTGAAGACAGCGCTTACAGGTGAATAGATTGGGGCAAACGCAGGCATACGACACACGCTAGAATAGCCCGCACCTTGGGCCAAGGATTCAGCCGGATCAAAATAACCTGAGGTATCTCCGGCATGAACAGCAAGACCTTCAACAGGTCCCGTTTGCCAATAATTCGAATATTGAAAAACGAGATACGCAAAAAGTAAGCACTTAAAAACAATCAAAGCGAAAATGAATTTTCTTTCTTCTTGTTTGGGAATTGGAATGCTTAATCTTGATTCAAACATAGTTTGAAATGTTTAATGACATAATCCATTTCTTCCTGTGACATAGGGACATACAAAGGAAGCACAATGCTAGAATCGGCAGCGTCTTCAGAGATCGGAAGCGAAATATTTACTCCTCTATTCTTGTATGCAGTCTCGCGATGCGAAGTCATAATACCTCTCCGCGTTGAAATGCCTAAATCTAGCATTTTCTGCATGATATCGTTTCTAGAAATTGAACATGTTGGTTTTATATAAACTGAAAACGATTGCCAATTGGTGAAATCTTTTTCACTTTCGAAAGGCAAACGAATGCATTCGATGCCTTTCAATTCATTCAAATAGAATTGCGCTATTTCTCTTCTTCGTTCAACAATGGAATCTAATTTTTCTAATTGACGAATCCCTACAGCAGCTTGAATATCTGTCATCCGGTAGTTGTATCCGACTTCCAAATGATCTTCAACAATAACCTTGTCGCTTAGGTGACGAACGCGATCGTTGATGCTCATACCGTGTTGACGCAAGCGTTTCAATCGTTCGGCGTATTCAGGATTGGAGGTTGTAATCATTCCACCGTCTCCGGTTGTAATCACCTTTCTCGGATGGAATGAAAAGCAGACCAAGTCTGAATGGGAACCTATCTTTTTCCCTTTATAAGAAGAACCCGCGGCACAAGCAGCGTCTTCAATCAAGATTAGGTTATGCTTCTTACACAACATTTTTATTTCGTCTATTTCGAACGGAAGTCCAATCTGATGAACACCGATAATCGCCTTCGTCTTTGAAGTAATCTTTCGTTCAACATCTGCCGAATCTATGTTGTAGGTTTGCGATTTCACTTCAACAAAAACAGGAGTTGCTCCCATATATACAATTGCGTTTGCGGTAGCGATGTAACTCATGCTCGGACAAATGACTTCGTCGCCCGGACCAATGCCAGCAACAATGAGCGACAAGTGCAAAGCTGTTGTGCAATTGCTCACTGCTACGGCGTATTCACTTCCCACATATTGCGCAAACTTTTCTTCAAACTCAGCCACGCGGGGACCTTGGGTCACCCAATTCGTTAGAATGGTGTCGTAAGCCAACTGTGCCTCTTCAACTCCTAAATAAGGTTTTGCTACTGGGATTTTCATTTTTTCCAATTTTGAAGTTCTATCTCACCCATTAAATCGTGCTGCTGATTCAGCTCGCGGTAATACGCAATGGTCTCGCGCAATCCTTCATGAAATTCTTTCTCTCCAGAAAAGTTTGTCAACGCCTTGAATTTAGTTGGATCCACCCACAAGCGTGGAACGTCCGCTGGACGGTCTTCTTCAAACCGAATGTTCATTCGGTCTTTCAATTCCATTTCCTCAATGAGCACCTCCATGAGTTCCTTCATGGTCATTTCAACACCCGTTCCGATATTTATGATTTCACCAACCACCTTTTCATTGTCCATGAGC
>JBIKZA010000035.1:0-24937 GCA_044354975.1 Flavobacteriales bacterium | reverse complement strand
GGCCTACGCGGACAAGGGAAAACACGCATTGCGCGTCTCATGATAAACTTATTAGACGAATACATTCCTGTTGTATCTGGAAGTGAAATGAACGACGATCCGTTCCATCCGATTAGCAGATACGCGCGTGATCTCATGGAGGAAAAAGGAGATGATACGCCAATCACATGGCTTCATCGCGCGGAACGTTTTTTTGAAAAGCTAGCAACCCCCGATGTGACCATTGCCGATTTAATTGGAGACATAGATCCGATTAAGGCTTCCAATTTGAAATTGAGTTACGCAGACGAACGTGTGATTCACTTCGGAATGATTCCAAGAGCGAACAGATGTCTTTTTGTAATTAACGAATTGCCCGATTTGCAAGCGCGTATTCAAGTAGCGCTTTTCAATATTTTGGAAGAAGGAGATGTGCAGATTCGTGGGTTCAAATTACGTCTTCCGCTCGATTTGCAATTTGTCTTCACTGCGAATCCGGAAGACTACACCAACCGCGGAAGCATTGTTACCCCGCTGAAAGACCGCATTGGCTCTCAGATTTTAACGCACTATTCAGCAGATATTCAAACAGCAAAGAAAATTACGAAGCAAGAATCCGAGAAGTTGGACGACCGCATGTGCAAGGTTCATGTTCCGGAATTGGCAAGAGACATTCTCGAGCAAATTGCTTTCGAAGCAAGACAAAGCGAATACATCGATCACAAGAGCGGTGTGAGCGCGCGTATGAGTATTACAGCGTTCGAAAATTTAATTAGCACTGCAGAGCGCAGAGCGTTAATGAATAAAGAAACTACCACTGCTGTTCGTTTCAGCGACCTCATGGGCATGATTCCTTCCATAACAGGAAAGGTTGAATTGGTTTACGAAGGCGAACAAGAAGGAACTTCATTCGTTGCCAATCACTTAATTGGTGAAGCCACGAAAACACTTTTCTTGAACTACTTCCCGAAGATTGAAAAGCTGAAAAAGCAGGATCAATCAACCCCATACGACGAAGTTATTCAATGGTTTTTTGATGCCGATTCCTTCGAGTTAATCGATGAGTCTAACGAAGAGACGTATGTGAAAGCGCTCCTTTCCGTTGAACCTCTTGTGATTTTGTTAAACAAGTATCAGCCGAAGGTTGCAACCGCTGACGTTCCTTTCCTTATGGAATTTGTGTTGTGGTCTTTGGTAGAATTCAAAAAGCTGTCTAAACACCGCACGGCGGGAGGGACCGCGTTTAATGATTCGTTTGATAGTTACATAAAAGGTTTATAACCTTCTTCGAAGGATGACGCAACTAAGTTGCGATGACACATTTGTGTGATGACCGCTCCGCGGAATTATTTCGAAAGGTATAAATTTCGCTCCGAAAAAATCTGTCTGAAAAACGGATCCTTCAGGTCTTTGATGAATCGAATGGCTTCGCCAGTTGATTTCATTTCCGGACCGAGTTCTTTATTTACTTCTGGGAATTTTTCGTAGCTGAATACAGGGATCTTGATCGCGTAGCCGTTTCGTTTCGGTTGGAAGTTAATGTCCTTCACCTTCAATTCACCCAACATGACTTTCGTTGCGTAGTTAACATACGGTTCATCGTAGGCTTTCGCTATGAAAGGCACTGTGCGCGAGGCACGCGGATTCGCTTCGATAATGTATACAACGTCGTCTTTAATGGCGAACTGAATGTTTATCAGACCAACCGTTCCAAGCGCCAAGGCAATCTTCTTCGTGTGCTCTTCAATCTGAGTCATAACCAGGTCGCCCAAGTTATACGGAGGCAATACACCGTAGGAATCTCCGCTGTGAATTCCAGCAGGTTCAATGTGCTGCATAATACCAATGATGTAAACATCTGTTCCGTCGCAGATGGCGTCGGCCTCCGCTTCAATAGCGCCTTCCAAGAAGTGGTCTAACAGAATCTGATTGTCTGGCATGTCGTTAAGAATATTCACTACATGTTGCTCCAATTCGTGTTCGTTAATCACAATCTTCATCTTTTGTCCGCCTAGCACATAGCTCGGACGAACCAATAACGGAAAGCCTAAGTTTTTCGAAAGCTCAATGGCCTGCTCTGCGTTTTCCACCACTCCGAAATCGGGATAAGGAATGTTGTTGTCCTTCAAACAATTTGAAAAACGTCCTCTGTCTTCCGCCAAGTCTAAGGCGTCGAAAGAGGTTCCCAATATTTTAATTCCGTAGCGCTGTAGTTTTGCAGCCAACTTCAAAGCAGTTTGCCCACCAAGCTGAACAATTACTCCCACAGGGTTTTCATGACGAATGATGTCGTAAATGTGTTCCCAGAAAACAGGTTCGAAGTACAACTTGTCTGCTGTATCGAAGTCAGTTGAGACCGTCTCCGGATTGCAATTGATCATGATGGTTTCGTATCCGCACTCCTTCGCCGCAAGCACACCGTGCACACACGAGTAGTCGAATTCAATACCCTGACCAATTCGGTTCGGTCCACTTCCCAACACAATTACTTTTTTGTTTTCGGAACGAACACTTTCGTTCTCGAATTCAAAGGTGCTGTAGTAATAAGGAGTCTTCGCTTCGAACTCTGCAGCACATGTGTCTACTAATTTGTACACACGCTGAATGCCCATCTCGTCGCGCTTTGTATAGACTTCACTTTCCAAGCATTTCAAAAGATGCGCGATTTGTCTGTCGGCGTATCCTTTTTGTTTCGCTTCGAACAACAATTCTTTCGGAATGGAAGTGAGCGTATGCTTTTCAATCACGCGTTCCAACTGAAGTAATTCTTCAATCTGCTTCAAGAACCATAAGTCGACACGTGTTTTTTCTTGAATGGTCTTGAATGGAATTCCCAATTTAATGGCGTCGTAAATGTGGAAAATACGATTCCAACTTGGATGCTCCAACGAGTTTAAAATTTCTTGTTGGTCACGAAGTTCTTTGCCATCTGCACCTAATCCGTTACGATTTATTTCTAAGGATTGACAAGCCTTTTGAAGGGCTTCTTGGAAGCTTCTTCCAATTCCCATCACCTCGCCAACACTCTTCATTTGCAAACCTAACTCGCGATTGCATCCAGGGAATTTATCGAAATTCCAACGTGGGATTTTCACAATCACATAATCCAAGGTAGGTTCGAATAAAGCCGAAGTGCTTTTGGTAATCTGATTTTGAAGTTCGTCGAGGTGATAGCCGATTGCCAACTTCGCTGCGATTTTCGCAATTGGATAGCCCGTTGCTTTCGAAGCCAAAGCAGAAGATCGCGAAACGCGCGGATTAATTTCAATGGCAATAATGTCTTCGTTCGCATCTGGAGAAACCGCGAATTGAACGTTACATCCGCCAGCGAAGTTTCCAATGGCGCGCATCATCATAATGGCCATGTCGCGCATCTTTTGGAATGTCGTGTCACTTAAGGTCATAGCAGGAGCAACAGTGATGCTGTCTCCAGTGTGAATTCCAATTGGATCGAAGTTTTCAATGCTACAGATGATGACTACGTTGTCGTTCGCATCGCGAAGCAGCTCGAGTTCGTATTCCTTCCAACCCATTAACGCTTTGTCAATCATGACTTCGTGAATAGGCGAGAGGTGAAGTCCGCGTGTGAGCAAACGGTCGAAGTCAGATTGGTTGTGCACAAGGCTCGCTCCTGATCCGCCAAGCGTGTAAGAAGGGCGAATACAAAGTGGGAATCCGAATTGTTGTGCAATTTCTTTTCCTTCAAGGAAAGACTTTGCGGTTAATTGTGGAGCCATTGGCACTCCGATTTCAATCATTAAATCGCGAAACGCCTCGCGGTTTTCAGTAATTTCTATGGCTTTGGTATCTACTCCCACCATGCGAACACCGTACTGTTCCCACAGGCCGCTCTCTTCGCATTGAATGGCAAGGTTCAACGCTGTTTGTCCACCCATGGTTGGAAGAACAACATCGATTTTGTGATTTTTTAAAATGGTTTCAATGCTAGCCGTTTCAAGGGGAAACAGGTATATATTGTCTGCAACAACCTTGTCGGTCATAATGGTTGCAGGGTTGCTATTGATGAGGGTTACTTCAATGCCTTCCTCACGTAAAGACCGTGCAGCTTGGCTTCCAGAGTAATCAAATTCACAGGCTTGTCCGATAACGATGGGTCCAGAACCAATAATGAGGACCGACTTAATGCTTTTGTCTTTAGGCATTTTTTTTTTATCTCACTTCGTAGGGTGAAGTAAGGCGCGTGTTTCTAATACGGTTGCGAAATTACAACCAACAAGCGTCATGTTGCAAATAGAGATTTTAACACTTGTTGACAAACCTACATCAGCCTATGCCCCTTCTCCACCACCTTCCATTCAACATGCGGAAGATGAGAAGTCATAGATCGAAGTTTATCCCCATGTTTCCATGGAATAATCACATCATACTTTCCGAAAATAAATTCAATCGGAATGTGATTTATTTCAATCGAATGAGCGACGCTTTTCATTTCCGGATAGCAATGCCTATAGCCCATCCAAACGTCGAACACCTGCTCGCGCATGGAACGCTCATGCATGTAGTATTCCACAAATCGAAATAATTTAACAGGAAGGAGTTTAAGCGATTTTAAAATTCGTGCTAGGCCAATGACAACACTCGCGTTTTTCTTCAATCCATTTGCCATTTTCCTTCCAACCCAGGTGCCCACGGTAAACGCATACAGCTTGTTCCGAGTAAGTCCATCGCTGGCCAAGAATTGCGCAGATGATATTTTTTCTCCTGCATGTTGAATGAGCATGAGCCCGAGTCTGCCGCCCATGCTATAGGCGAGAAGCCGACATTTTTCAACTTGAAAATAATTCAATAAAAACTGAAATTGATCCACCCACGATTGAACTGGCAATCCTTCTTTTAATTCTTCTGTGGTAAATGAATCGCTGTCTTTGTGTGACCAAAAGCCAATGGCTACAAGTCGTTCATTGTCTTTCAATGAATGTGCAAATGACTCAAAGTCTTCCGGACTTCTTCCGAATCCATGCAAGCATAAAATCAGTTCAGTCGGATTGTCGGAAGTACTCCATTCAACAACTTTGAATGATTTATTTTGAAAGGATAAGGAATAGGTTTTTTGATTCATGATGTTTCCCATCACGAAGGTATTTCATTCAACAGAAATTATCGAACAATTTCAATCACCACTTCGTTGCGTCTTCCGACAAGTTGGTAGGGTGGATTGTATCCTAAAAATTTGAAATTTCCTTTGGTCTGAATGCCTTTAGAATTCAAGTAATTCAGAAGTTCTTGTTTGTGTTTCTCTCGAGATTCATCGTCAGCGAATCCGCTAAACCGAATAGCAGCCATCACTTGCTCTTCCGTTTGCGACAAAATAACTTTACTGTTATTCGGCTTCGGGAGATTGTTCATGTCATAACCTTCAGGCATAACGAAACTCATGGAAGATAAGCTGTCGTTAATGTCCATTTGAACCGGTGAAGTCATTGCAATTTGAGTTTCACTTTCGTTTCCACCGAAAATATAACCCGCCAAGGTTCGAAAACCTGGGCTCGCCATTTCGTCGTAGGAATTGGCTTTCGACTGCACGGTAGCGAGTGTGGCAGAAGGATAAAGACGTATCTCAATATCGCCATCCTTCTCAAGCACGGTGTAAGGTTGTTCTTTGGTTTTGTTGGTCGACATGTATACGAACGATTGAAAAAGAATGAATAAAACGGCAACGGCCAATAGGATATATGCCATAAGTTTTTTACGTTTCATACTTTTAAAACCATTTGGAAGTTGAAATGTTCAGATGTTATTCCTTAAGAAAAGTCAGTATCCACAAAGCGCTCTGATCTATTCTAACTTGTTGAACTTTCCGATCCAATTCAACAGCTTTAATGGCATTTTCGAAAAAGGAGTTTTCGCGTTGGTTCACTAAGAACAACGAGCTTTCCCCGTTGAAGAGCTTCGTGTTTTCAGCTTGAAGCAATCGCTCGTAAAGTGCAGCGTTAGATTCTGCGAGTTCTTGCTGTGAAAGGGTGTTGGTATAGGCAACATCCAAAGCGAGTGTTTTCTGTTCAAGTTGGTTTCTTTTCCACTCAGTGTTCAAATTGTTCTCTTCGATTTTAATGCGTTGCACTTTTAAATCACCACGTGCTTCACGCAAGAACAAGGGCATTGAAAATTCAGCACCCCATTTGTAGTTGTTGGTGGAAAAGTAAGAGGGAAGGCCTTCGCTAAAATCTTTGTTTAAGAAATGGTATTCCACATTCAACTTCGGCTTTAGTTTTTCAGTTTTCCATTTTTCTTCAATACGAAGCGACTCACCTTTGTTTGCATATAGCGCCAATTCCGGGTGATTGTCAAGTTGTGAAAAAAGAGTTGGTCCACTTCTAAAAGGCGCCATTTCGTTTTTAAAATTCAAGGAAGGAGTTACTGTTTCGTTCAAAATAGCCACTCTGTTTTCATCCACGTTTTCTAAGAATGCGACAAGGGCAATGCGCGCTTTTAAAACATCTAATTTCGATTCTTGAAATTGAAGCAAGCGGTTTTGATTTTGTACGTATGCTTCTAATGTATCCATGGCAGAACGATCGCCACCTCTGTATCTGGCGCGGACAGCAATAAATCTGCGCTCGCTTGTCTTGACCAACGAATCGATTACAATATTTTTTTGGACAGTAAAGTACCAATCGGAATAGAGTTGCACGCTTTGAGCAAGCAGCTCATTAACGGCTAGTTGTTGCTCAAGATTTCCCGCTTCCAATAAAATTTCAGCGCGCTTCTTCGCCATTCTTCGCTCATCAATGACCAATCCTTTCAACAATGGCACGGATACGCCAAGCGCGAGAAGTCCGGCGTTTGATGTATAGTCGGCAGGATTTACATAGCTTCCGGTATTCACATCGAAATGCCCTATTAATCCTATAGCATAAGGTGAATTGTATGATAGCGTAGTTTCTGATGTGGAATAATATTCTGTACCTCGAAAAAATTTATTCTTGAATTTACTTTCTAAGAGAGGGTCGAAAACACCTTTCACTTGAAGGTACTGGGCATTCCTCATTTGCGGATTCAGTCTTGCTCTCTCAGCAAGCGGATGTTCTTCCAAAACCCAATTCAAATACTCGGTAAGCGTCAGCTCTTGCGAATGAATATTCGATACAAAACAAATAGAGAGTATTAAAAGAGATGTCAGCTTTTTCATTACAACTTTTCTTCTGATTTCTTTTTTGAAGTTTCAGGGGAATAAAAGTCAGGAGGAAAGCCATTGAAATTACGCCACAATTCGTAGCCTAATGGAACATCGTTAAGGAGCATTATCGCCTGCACACCACCGCCCTGTTTTAGCACAGCCGGCCATTGCTCATTTTTAGAGGGCCTTACTAAAACTCTAAATTTCCCTGACTCGTGAAGCGCCGGATCAACAGTTAAGATTGTACCATTGTATACTCCCTTTGAAATATTCTGCCAACCAGAAATTACAAAAGCTGGAAATCCGTCGAAGATGAGTCGCACTTGCTCTCCGACATGAACAAGAGGCATATCCATTGGGTCAATAAAAATTTCAATGGCATGTAAAAACTGAAACGGACTTATTCGAGCAATCTCTTCTCCTTCTTTGACTGTTTCGCCAAGTCCAGACTTTGAAGTTTTACTTATGAATCCGTCCTGCGGGGCAAGTATGTAATAAAGTCCATTCCTTCTGTCGTAGTTGTTGAATTGATTTTGGAGCTTCGTCAATTCAGCCTCTGCTGTGTACAGAGTAGACATAGAAGCGAATTTTTCGCTTTCCGCTTTTGAGATTTTGTCATTGTAATCAGCGTCAATGGCTCTCAATTCACGCGTTAAGTTCATGAGTTCAGTTCTCGAAATCGCCAGTTTGTTCCGATGCTCAATAACTTTGGTTGCCGCATTTTGAGTACTCATTCTTCGCGTTTCAAGCTCAGTTCTAGAGATTAAATCTTCCTTGAAAAGTTGCTCGTATCGAACGAATTGTTCTTCGATAATTTTCGCATTTCTTTCTGCGTTTGCAAGATCCGTGCTGTCGGTTCTTATTTTAAATTGCGCCTGCTCAATCTTCGCACGAGTCTGATCCTTTTTCACTTCCTTTCCACCGATCATTGCATTTATCTGCAAGTCAAGTGATACTATCTTAGACATATATCCTTCTAGTGCACTCTCTTTCGATTGTAATTGTGATTCAGTGTTCTGAAGGAGGTTTGGGTCGAAGTAATCTACTTTCACCTCGGAAAGGAAAAGAATGGTATCTCCTTTTTTAACACTATCTCCTTCTTGCACGAACCATTTCTCAACTCTTCCTCCGATAATGGTCTCAATCGATTGTGGGCGAGAGTTGGGTTCCAGTGAAATTATATTTCCAACGCTTGTGATATTCTGCGTCCACGGAATGCAGAGTATTCCAATGATTATGGCTAGAGCAATGAGTAATATTCTCGCTGTGCGAATGTTCTTCGCACGTTGTTCAATCTTATTCCAAGAAGTAAACTGATTTGAAGAATTTACTTCGTCAAGGAGAGGTAGGTTATTCTTTTCCATCAATTAATTAATTTGAATTTTCTTCACGTCGTTTAAAGGCAACTCAGTAATGTTATGAATGAGAATAATTGAAGATTTAAATTCCGATTGAAGAATTTCCAGCCCTTTCGGATGTTGCAGAATGTACTGATTTCTGAGGACAAGTAGATCTGGCTTTGTTACTATTGCGCGCGCTAGTTCAAGCAACGCACGACGTTCCAATGTCCAAATAGAATCTCGATGATGTGTGGTCTTGAATATTCCTTCACTAGAATTTTTGAAGAACTCATTTAATCCCACACGTTCAGCTGCGGCAACAACCTCTTCATTGCTCGCGTCAGTGTTCCACTTGACGTTAGCAAAGAAAGAGTCCTCAAGTATAACAGGAAGATGATCGCACCATGCTGTTTTGCTTTTGAAACTATTCACGGAAATGTGCTTTAGGTCATGTCCGTTACACTTCAATCCAAAGGAGTTTTCGTTGCGCAAATCAAGTGATTGCAAAAACTTCTTGCAAGAAATAGAATCTCCTGTTAAAGCGTATGTGTTTCCGCGCTCAAGTATAAATGTTGAAGGGAACTGACACTCGATTCGGTCAATGGAATGAATGGAAACACGACTTTCTTCATTTGAAGTGAATTCGCTCTGTTTATTTCCTTGATATGACAGAGCTTTTTGCATACTCGTAAGCGTATCGAAAATTGTGCTCAGTGAGAACAATATTTTTTCTATACTGGAAATTACAAGTACAATGACGATTTCTGCTCCGAGGAATTGACCAATGCTAATTTTTTGTGACACGGCCAAAAGACTTCCCAGCAACAACATACTTCCAACAATAATAATCTTGAACCCGAGGAAGGCGTTTTGTTTTTGAAGAAGAAGTTTGAAATGAAAACGTTTCGATTCCAGGTATTGGTCAGAAATCTTATCAGCTTCGCTGAAAGCGAATTTTGAATTTGGACGATTGAATTTCTTGCGAAATAATTCTGCAAGTGAAAGCCAATTCACCATTTCATATTTCGCGCAAGATTCTTCGTAACTCGACTGCACAGCGGCATTGAATTTCCAGCGGAGAAGAAGTATGAACGAGATTACAAATGATAGTCCGAAGAGAAAGAAAATGGGGTGGTAGAATGAAATAAGTAAGAGCCCAAACGTAAGTTGAAGCGAAGCGAAAAGCAAATCAATAAACAGCTTGCTGAATCCCTTTTGTAGGTAGCTAATTTCAATAAAATACTTCGCGAAACTACGATCATTCGCTTGCGGATTTTGATTTAAGATACGCCCTAAGTAGGTGTATGCGAGCTGTGCGAAAAGTCGTTGCTCAACGTCTTCACCCTCTTTCATTAATCGTATTTGCAGCAACCCGTTGAGCCATACAAAGAACATAATAAGTAAAAGTATGGCGTACATGCCTGGTCTAACTTCTTGTGCAGTGACGAAGGTTAGTAAAAGCTGTACCCCAACAGGAATGGCCAATGAGAAAAGACCAGCAAGTGATGAGAGAAGAATAACTTTTCTTATGAAATACTTTTCAAGATTAAGCAGTTCGCTTAACGTCTTGTAGATAGAGCCAGTAGATTCAGCCATAGTTTTTGAAAAATGACGTGTGCCATATAATTCAAAGCACTAATTTAAGTCAAGAATTGCAAAACGACTATTATCCCTTCATACTATTTTCCGAATAGCTCTCCCATTTGTCAAGAACGGCTTGCATATCTGCAGGAAGTTCACTTTCAAAACTCATCCATTCTCCAGTTGTTGGGTGGGTGAAAGAAAGTGTTCTAGCGTGTAATGCTTGTCTTGGTAGTAAATCTAAACAATTTTGTACGAATTGCTTGTACTTCGTGAACGTAGTCCCTTTCAGTACTCGGTCTCCGCCGTATTCGAAATCACCGAAAAGGGTGTGCCCAATGTGCTTCATGTGAACCCGAATCTGATGCGTTCTTCCGGTTTCCAATTTACACTCTACCAAAGTCACATAACCGTAGCGTTTTAGCACTTTGTAATGCGTAACCGCATGCTTTCCATGATCACCTTCAGGAAATACCGTGAACACTTTTCTGTCTTTCAAACTGCGACCTGTATTCCCGATCACCGTTCCATCTTCCTTCACATCGCCCCAAACGAGTGCGACATATCTGCGGTCAAGCGTGCGGTCGAAAAACTGTCTTCCCAAATGCGTCAATGCTTCTTCGGTCTTCGCTATAACCATAAGACCAGTCGTGTTCTTATCCAGCCTGTGAACCAATCCCGGACGAGCATCGCTGTTCATGGGTAAGTTCTGAAAGTGAAAGAGCATAGCATTAAGCAAGGTGCCAGAAAAATTTCCAAATCCCGGATGAACAACCATGTTTTTAGGTTTCATAAGAATAACCAAGGCATCGTCTTCGTATACAATTTCAATGGGTATGTCCTCGGCAATGAGTTCCATATCCCGCACGGGATAAGGCATTTCAATGGTTATAACATCGAGCGGCTTAACCTTGTAACTGCTTTTTACGGGAGTTCCATTCACTTTAACATATCCGTCATCGGCCGCATTTTGAATGCGATTTCGCGAAGTGCGTTCCAGGCGATCTACCAAGAACTTGTCCAAGCGCATAAGCTTTTGCCCTTTGTCTGATACAATTCGATGATGCTCGAAAAACCCTTCTTCCTGTTCGTCTAGAATTTCGTTTTCTTCCATCTTATTGTTTCATTGCTTTTAAGCGAATGACTTCTTGTGTTGAATTGTTTGTGATTTGAATGAAATAAATGCCGTTCGACAAATCGTTGTTTTCCATTTCAACACGTGTAACATGTGTTTGAATCGAAGATGAAATCAATTGTCCTGTCGATGAAATAATCGAAATCGTATAGGTTGAATTTTCATTCAATCCTTGAACGGCAAAGCTTTCGCTGAACGGATTCGGATAAACGGAAGGAGTAATGGTTTGAATTTCATTGACTGAATTCCAAACCGAAGATTTTCCAGATTTAAATACAGGACGAATCATTAAAGCACCATTGATGCTCGACTGTTGCCATGGCTGCTGAAATCCATTGTTGTAAAATACTTTGGTTGAATTAACGGTTCCACTTTTATCATTTCCAACAGGAAGTCCAGCGCTTCCACTTTGAACCCAACCCACGTAAAAGTTTCCAGTAACAGCAATGGGATTGTCATAAGAATAATAAGAGAAGTAATTTTCTCCGTGAGTATAAAAAGCGGGATGATGATAATTGAAATTCTCGCCGAGTTCTGTTCCAGGCTGTGTGCCGCCGTCGCTCCAAGCGCGCAACAAGAATGTTTCCGCGGTTACATTTACTCCTGTTGGAAGCCAATGCACGAACAGTCCTAAAAGAGAGTCCGTCATTTCAGCACGAAACTTCATGGCAATCATTCCACCCGCTGCAGCGTTGGAATAGCCGCGCTCTGCCGTACCGTCGTCGTAGGCGTAATAGTTATAGAAATACTGACGAAGGGTTGCAGTATCGTTCTGCAAACGAGCATCGGTCGGATTAATATACGTCTTCACATCGAAATAAGAACATGTGTCATCAGGTGTGATGTTGTAGGTGAATCCGTTCAAACCAATCGTTCTTGTGAAAGATGAATTCGCATTTAATGCTGTGTTGAAATCAACGGCATTGAAAACTTGTGCAGCTTCACCCTGCTTTTTAATGCTGTAATTGGTTACAATATTTTCGTCGTTGCCTAAATTCCTTTCCTGCACCGCAATGCTAGAAGCCATATTGTTGGCGGCATTCGCGGCGAAGTGCGTTAAAGGCATGGCAGTGTATTCATTCAATAAGGTGCGAAGTGGGAATTGCATACACACTTCGTCGAAGATAACGTTGCTCGAATCTACGCCAGCATCCAATTGCACATAGTCGATGTGCCAATGATCGAAAGCACCACTGAGAGTTCCAAAATTTCTAAATCTAAATTGAAATCCATCGAGCAAATACTCCGGTGTGTTCACCGCAATAAAAGTTTGTTCGAAGGCGTCTGTTTGAAATACTTCCGAACTGGTCCACACCTGGGTCCATTGTCCTGCGCCGAAAGGCGAATAAAATTCAACAATTAAACTGTCTCCCGCATCCGGAGAATTCCCGAGTCCACCGCCTTCATAAAAGAATGAAAGAAAAACTTGATCTGCTGCTGTTAATCCGGATAGATCAATGGGCAATGAAGTTAAAGTATCTGCACTTCCATAAGAAAATTCATCTGCGAAATTATATGGATATCCGTCTGCGCGAAGTCCGTCCAACGTTGCTACACCGATCGTTGGAGGAGCAATGGGAAATCCGGTATTGATAAAAGCACAAGTATCTGCCCAACGCTGCCAGGTGGTGATTACCGCAGGGTCGTTGGTCGGTAAAGAGTATCTCGAAAAGTCATCGAAAAAGGGAAGGGTTAAACTGGCAGTTCCTCCGCGTGCTTCTCCTTGTTGTTTCCAAATAAATTCTTTTTGTGAATGTGCATTGCGCTCCGCATCGAAACGAATAACAGTTTCTGTTTCTTGCGAAAAGCTCGACAAAAAAGCACAGGCGAAAAGAATCGTAAGCAGGTTTTTCATTAAGGTACGAATAGGTCTTGTTGCTGCTCAAACGGATTGATTAACGTATCTATTGTGCAAGGCTCCTTGCTCAACCAAAAGTCCATGAATCGTCCTGCAGCCATGGGTATAGCTTGAGAAGAATATTTCGGGTCTTGTCTGCAGACGTGATAGGCCGCTGAATCGGAAGGGCTGTAGGCACCAGGCTCGAAGAAGCCTTGTCCAGATAAATTCAAACTATTCAATAAAGTAATGGCGTCGTTGTAAGAAAGTCCGAATAAATTCGGGACAGGAACTGTTGTTTTCGCGCCTTCACCTACCGTAAGAACCACTGTCTGTCCGTGCTCCAAGAGCTCGCCGAATTTCAGCGGACGACCGTTGTACTCAACCCTTATCACAACACCAATCATACTGTTGTTCGGTGCGTATTTAATTTGGAATTTGATTCCTTTATTCGTTAATCGAAGCGATGCAATTTGAATGTGATCACCTTCCTTCACGTTTATCGGAACCATGGGAGGCGTGCGTTTGAAGATGCTTATGAATACAATTCGACCATCCTTCACCATACTACCGGCCTTCGGGCTTTGGTCACGAATAGAACCAGGAACCGCGGTTGCAACGAATAGACTATCGGTGATAACCATTTCTAAATCCAAGTCTTCTAAAATGGCTCGCGCCTCTGCTTCAGTCTTTCCTTTTAAATCTGGAATCTGTATGGCTTCATCGTGACGAGTATAAAACTTTAAAAAGAATACAACGAGAAGAAACAGAACCAAGTTAGTTCCAATGATAAAAAGCAATTGCTTCTTTCCGTATTTCGATTTTAAAAATTTTACAAACGACATAGTTTCAATTCAAAGAATTAGTTCGCCATTTCTTTTCCAATTGCATTGTCGTAAAGTTCTTTATAATCTGCAATCAGTCCAAAATTTTGTTCGTCAACTGTACATCTTCCTTTCGTGACATGTCCCAATAACAAACAAGGGATTTTGTTTTCAGTAACGAAATCTAAGAATTTGTCTTCGTCATCTTCCACAACAGAAACAACTACACGGCTTTGTGACTCACCGAACAAGAAGGCGTCTTTCCGAATCTCGCTGTCTGTTACAATGTCAAATCCTAAGTCGTTTACCATAGACATTTCAACCAATGTCGCAAACAATCCGCCGTCGCTCACGTCATGCGCAGCATTAATGAAACTGTTTTTGATAAGGCCTTTGATGCATTGTTGAAGGTCGTATTCTTCGTCCAAATTGAAATGAGGTGCCGGAGAACCAAGTGTTCCAATGATGTTTGCTAAGTATTCGCTAGAATTAATTTCGTTGTGTGAAGTTCCCAAAAGGAAAATTAAATCGCCTTTGTATTTGAAATCCAAAGTCATTTGTAAGCTCTTGTCTTTCATTACGCCCAACATACCAATGGTTGGAGTAGGGAAGACAGGAGCAGCAGATCCATCTGCTTTCGCCGTTTGATTATAGAAGCTCACGTTTCCGCCTGTTACAGGAGTTTGGAATTTCGTGCAAGCCGCACTCATTCCTTTGATAGCCCCTACGAATTGCCAGTACACTTCAGGGTTATACGGATTTCCAAAATTCAAGCAATTCGTAATTGCAGAAGGCTCACCACCAGAACAAACAATGTTTCGTGCTGCTTCCGCAACCGCGATTTGTGTTCCGATTTCCGGATCGTTGTTCACGTATCGCGCGTTGCAATCCACAGTCAAGACTACAGCTTTATTCGTTCCTTTTATATTCACCACAGCAGCATCGCTTTTGCGATTCGTGCTCATGTTCACGGTACCCACCATGCTATCGTATTGCTCATACACCCAACGCTTGCTAGCGATGTTTGGTAAAGCAATCAATTGTCTTGCCGTTACAACATAATCTTTCGGTTCAGCCACGTTATCCATGTTGAACTTCTTGTTCTCTGCATAATACGCTGGCTCGCGGTATTCTCTTTCATAAATCGGAGCACCTCCGCCAAGCACAAGGCTTTCTGCAGGAATTTCACCAACAACTTCACCATTCATGTAGTAACGAACCATTGGTCCTTCAGTCACCACACCAATTTCTTTCGCGTGTAAATCCCACTTATCGAAAATCTTTTCCACTTCCGCTTCGTGCCCTTTCTTAATGACAATAAGCATACGCTCTTGCGATTCAGAAAGTAAAATCTCAAACGGCTGCATGCCTTCTTGTCTAGTAGGAACTTTATCTAAATAAATATCCATTCCAACACCACCACCCGCGCTCATTTCAGAGGTAGAGCAGGTAATGCCTGCTGCACCCATGTCTTGCATTCCTGCAATAGCATCGGTTTCCGACAATTCCATGGTTGCTTCCAACAATAATTTTTCTTGAAACGGATCGCCCACTTGAACAGAAGGCAAATCTTTCGCAGACTCTGCAGTAATATCTTTCGAAGCGAACGACGCTCCTTTAATTCCGTCTTTTCCAGTTGCTGAACCAACAATGTAAACAGGGTTTCCAACACCTTTCGCTTTCGCGCTAATCATCTTTCCGTTTTCAACCAAGCCCACAGACATGGCGTTTACCAGCGGATTCACTTGATAGCTCTCGTCGAAGAACACTTCACCACCAACGGTTGGAATACCGAACGCGTTGCCGTAGTTGCCAATTCCCTTCACCACACCCTCCAACAACCACTTGGTTTTCGGATTGTCTAATTTTCCGAAACGAAGCGAGTTCAACTGTGCTATCGGTCGAGCGCCCATAGTGAAAATATCGCGGTTAATTCCGCCAACACCTGTCGCAGCGCCTTGGTATGGCTCAAGTGCACTCGGGTGGTTGTGAGATTCTATTTTGAAGGCGCAACCCAAGCCGTCGCCAATATCTACAAGACCTGCGTTTTCTTCTCCAGCCTTCACCAACATGTGCGGTCCGTCTTTCGGAAGAGTTTTCAACCACTTGATGCTGTTTTTGTACGAGCAGTGTTCGCTCCACATCACAGAGTACACACACATTTCCGTGAAATTCGGCGTGCGACCTAAGATGGTTTTGATTTGATCAAATTCTTCGGGACGAAGTCCCATTTCTATTGCTTGTTCAAGCGTTGCAATTTGCGTAGATGCGTTTGACATGTAGTACGTTTAAAAAACTGACGCGAAGATAACTTATTTCAAGTCGTCTAACTTCATTTTTCCCTCGTCGTTCCAAAGGCTTTCCTCGAGGTCAAGCGTTATTACGCGGGTATAGGGAGTTGGGCCATTTCCGGAAGTTTTCAACGAAACAAGTCCAGGGTGTGGACTCCAGGAAATCTTACCAATAATTTCGTAGTTCAAACGGGCGTCGTTGTCTAGATAAAAGGCCGATTTTATTTTTGGAAGAAGGCCTTTCAAGTACACCGTCTCCATTCCATTCGGAACGAAAACGAAGAGTGTATGTCCGTTTGCGCTCACAGTCGTTGGGAACTCACAATACTCGCGAGGCAATCCGGCGCGTGTTCCGTAAATCGCAGCGCCGTAGTGTTCAAGCCATCCGCCGGTCTCTTCTAATACTTGGTTCACTTGCATGGGAAAGGTGCCGTCTTCCTTCGGTCCAATGTCGAGCAATAAATTTCCGCCCAACGAAACCACGTCGGTAAGAATATGAATAATCTGCTCCGGTGTTTTGAAGGCAGTGTCTTGCGGTTGCCAGCCCCAGTTTTTATTGAGGGTAAGGCATAGCTCCCAAGGCTTTTCGTTTCTGTGAATAGGGAAGGAGTTCTCGGGGGTCTCGTAGTTTCCGCATTCAGGAAGGCGATTGTTAATGAGCACGTTTTTGTTTTTTGCTACAAGGCTGTCGCGAATGGCAAAGGCGTTCCACTCTTGCGCTGAATGTTCCCATCCGCCGTCGAACCACCATAGGTCCGGATTGTACGCATTGCGCAGTTCCATGATTTGCGCTTCGTTGTAGGTTTTGAAAACGTTCCAACGCTCCGCGTCGTCTGCTATTTTATAACGCGTGCTGTCTTTCAAAAAGCCAGGATAGCACGGATGGCTCCAGTCGATGAGCGAATAATAAACGCCGATTTTTATTTTTTTATGTTGAAGGGAAGAAATCAAAGGGGTGTAGACATCGCGCTTGTCAGGCGTTGTAGCGGGTATGCTGTTAATGAAAGGCGTTTTTCTTTTTTGTTTGGAAGGAGTGTTCAAATATGGAACTTTCGTGTCCCACAGGGCCACTCCGTCGTGATGCTTGGAAGTGATTACGGCGTATTTCGCTCCTGAATTTTCAATGAGTTCTGCCCAAACCTCTGGATTGTATTTGCTGGCGGTGAATCCTTTTGCCTGCGCCATGTAATCGCTGTGATCAATTTTTTTGTTGTGAAAAGACCACGACTCGTCAATGCCATTCACTGAATAAATTCCCCAGTGAATAAAGATTCCAAATTTTGCATCATGAAACCAGTTATCGGAAGTCTGCGCAAAAGCCTGTCCTGCTTGAATGAATGCAAGCAGTGTGAAGATTTTCAATTTCATCTTCAAATATAATCACTCATGGCCACGTCTTCAATTGACTCCAATCGAAATCGTACTCGGGGGTATCGAGTATGCCCATTTCGCTGGCCTTGAACCACGGAGACATTCCAGCGTTATTCAGATTCTTTAAAATTTCAATGTCTTGCGCGGGCATGTAGCTTTGTGCAAGGAGGAAGACTTTTCCTTCCCTTCCTTCAGCAACGTCTAAAACAATTACTGCATGTCCAGGAGATCCGCCTTTAATAAATACATCGCCTGCCTCGAGGTTTGCAATGTTCTTGGTTTGAAGTTCTTTCGACAGTGAAAGTGTTCCTGCGTAGGTGAAAATCTTTTTCATGTAATTCATGAAATCGTCGTGCGATTCAGAGGCAGTTCCTCCTGTATTCCATCCGTTGCATGCCGCATTCAATCGCTTCCCTTGCTTCCATTCAGAATATTTCATTTTGAATCCGTTTGTTAGATTGAAGGAAATATCGTTAAATCGTTTTTCCGAAAACAACCATTCCGCACGAAGACGCATAATGGCATCGGCACATTGCTGCAAATCTGAATTTCCAACCGAAATATCTATTACAGCTGCGGCTACTTTGTTCGGTTTCGTTTCTCCGTTGTATCGCTTGGTTAACGTCCCTGCTGGCTTCAGCGGCAGCTGCTGCAAATAATTCCCGAACGTCCCGATAGCATATGCTCTCCTTGTATAACCCACCGGAACATTAAATCTCGTCGCCACCGTATTCCCTTCCGCATTCTCTTGCGAAGCATCTTGTGAAACATCTTTCACTCTGTGAATCTTGCCTTCGGCATCTTGCGAAGCATCTTGCGGAGCATCTTTCGAAGAATCTTGCATAGCATCTTTCGAAGAATCTTGTGTAACACTCGAACATTGCACCGCCGCCGCAATAACCAGCGCTACGGTTCCGAATTTAAAGAAATAGGAAAGTTTATTCATGTCAGTAAAATTCAAGTGAATAGGGGCAACGATAAATTTTCGGCAATAGTGTGTGATTCTGAAATACTAAACTTGCGCAGCACCTTTCGAAGAATCTTGTGAAACATCTTTCGGAGAATCTTGTGAAACACCTTTCGAAGAATCTTGTTCCGCATCTAACGAAGTGGTAACTATTTCCCCCTCCCACCCATCATTTTAAACAATTCTGACTTCGAATTAATTTCAAGTTTCCGGTAGATTCGCTTCACGTTCATGCGAACGGTATTTATTGCAATGGAGTAGCGGTCTGCGATGAGTTTGTAGCTGAGCCCATCGAGAATTCCATTGACAACGTCTTTTTCGCGTTCGGTGAGTTGCTCGGAAATGTTTTTAGGCTGATTAAAAAACGAAATGACTTGTCGAGCAATCTTTGGAGTCATATACGCCCCACCATTTTCAATACTCTCGAAAACTTCTTTAAAATTCATTTCGAAACTTTGTTTGTCAATGTACCCCGAAGCCCCCAATTGTAGGGCTTTAAAGATGGTTTCAGAATCGTCTTTAATGGTATTCATGACAATAGAAGCATTCGGATACAATTTTAGTATGCGTTCAATGGCTTCAATGCCGTTCATTTCGGGCATAACAATATCAAGCAAATAAATGTCGGCTTCAACCGGATTATTCAGAAAGTCCAGAGGGTTAGTGAAAATCTGTTTGCAGGACATGTTTTCAATCTCATTAACGCTCTCTTGCATTAATCGAGCGAGATGTATGTCGTCTTCAATAATGATGATGTTTTTCACAAAATGGGAAGTTTAATTTCTATTGTTAATCCTGTTTGTCCTTCTTGAATAAAATGTCTGACCCAACCGTTGTTTCGTCTAATGCGTTTTGCAATGTTCCGAATGCCATTGCCTTTTTGAGATTCGAGATGTGAAAGGTCACAAATGCCGTCGTCTGTGATATTCATGAATATGGTTTTATTTTCCGCCTGAAGGTTCAATGAAATCAGAGTGGCATTAGAATGCTTGAGACAGTTTGTCATAATTTCATAGACCGATAATTTTAGGTCTCTAAAAAGTTCACGGTCGAGCCTGTAATTTCGGTCGAAATCTATTTTGAATTTAAACTTTAGGTCTCCGTCGGAACATGAGGAAGCTATAAATTCCTTCAAGTCATCTGAAAGGTCTTGTAGCGTATGGCTTTTATTCGAAATGGAATCAAGGTAGGTTCGGAAACTATACAAGGCTTCTTTCAATCCACTTTGTATGAGTTCTTTTTCCTTCGCTTCGAATTTTGATTTTTTGCTAATGAGTAATAAGCGTGTGAGTATGGTTCCCGATTCGTCGTGAAGGTCCATGGCAATCCTCGCTTTGGTATTTGTTCGAATGCGCATAGACTTTAGAATATTTAACCAAAGCAATACGAGTATTGCCACCACAAATAGTGCAAAAAAGACGTGAAAGCTTGTCTTTACATAAAAAGGGGCGGTTGATACAATTGGAAATGATTTCTCTGTAACCAGCCTTCCGAAAGGGTCAAACATTTGAATTTTTAAGGTGTATTCACCATAAGTAAGATCAGATAAAACAATGCTTCCTTTATCATCGGTTTGAAACCAATTCTTACCGTCAATAGTGTAACGAAACGAATAACCTTTTTTATATTGGTAGTCTAAATGAGATAGGTGAATCACAATAGATTCAATTCCCGTTCGAAAGGAAATGGTTTGCCCTTCCTGGTAATTCGAAAATTGTTTTGTTCTATCGGTTTGAATATGCTCAATTCCTGAAATATGAAAGGTTTTGGAATACTGAAAGTCATTCAATTTAAGCGGATTAATAACTTCAAAACCGTTGAGGCCTCCGAAAATTAGGTTGCCGTTCTCGAGTATACATGACGAATAGTAATTGAACTCTTTGTTAATTAAACCATGTGATTTGTTTAAAAACCGAATGGATTCGTCGTTTGTATTGTAAACCGTTATTCCGAGATAAGTAGATGCCCAAATACAACCGTTGTAATCTTCAATCAATGCAGTAACTTTCGGATGAGAGATTTCGAAAGCACTGCTATAAATTCGTTTGATTTTAAAATCGCTCAATTGAACCACTGCCACTCCCGTATTTGTGGCCAGCCAGATTTCATTCTGGTTTTCACGGAAAAGAATGTCTTTTATTTCAACGAGGCTGCTGCACGGGTGGTCTATGAATTCGAATCCTTTGTTGCGCGTTAATTGAATGCGATAGAGCCCATGACTTGTGCCCAAAAGAATAAGATTGCTTTTTCCTATTTGGTTGGCTGTGTAAGCTGTAATTCCAGATTCTAAACTGAATTCTTGCACTTGTTTATTCGCAGGGTTGTAAGAAGTTATTTTGTTTTCACCTGTCATCAGAAGCAGAGAGTCTGAAAAAATAGAAATGTCTCGCATTGTCGCGTCATCTCTGATGTCATCGCGAATGTGTGTGGTGATTTTTTTTGTTTTTAAATCCAAGCTAACGAGGGTGCGGCGGCCTTCTGTAGTGAAATACAATTGCTCATTGAATACAAGGCCGTCATAAGATGAAAAGGTTGTGTCAGTGAGAAGCCCCGTTTCACCTCGTTCGTTTTGCTCAAGTATATTCGGAAATCCCAAAAAGTAACGTTTATTGTTGTGTTCAATAATTCTTCGTCGCACAAGGGCCTCGTTTCGTTCTGTCGGTGGGTTATCAATTGCTTTTTCTGAAAGGGCTGGTTGATAGGACACGAGAATCATCCCTTGGTTAGTTCCAACGAATACTGCATTTTCATTTACTCGGCAGATACAGCGGTACTGAAGGTTTGAATCTTTTCCGAAAAGCAGTGCGTAATAATTACCATGAAGGGTGACATGGGGAATTGTGTTGTTTTCAATTCGGATGATGGCTCCCGAAGATTCTTCATCGAAAAAACTCACTCCTGTTTTATCAATTAATTCTGGATGTTCAACAAATTCGTTATTCTTCAGTATGAATACCCGCCAGCCATTCCAGTTAATAACTCCGTGCCTTGGCGAAAGTATGAGATTCCCAGAAGTCCTACTGGTTGGCATGGGAATTTTTATTCGTTCCGATGGGTTGCCAAGGTTGATGCGATAAATGTCAGATTTGTTGGCGGAAAATAAAAGGTCCCCTTGGTAAATCAAGACACTTGCTTTAGGTCCAACAGCAGTTGTTTCTTTGAATAATATTCTGTTATTCTGTTTAACAATTAGAAGTCCGGTATCGAAAAGAAATGCCGTTGTGTCGTTTGAAAAGGCTATGGATAAAGGCTTGTCGATTGAAAGTTTTTTGAAAGTGAGTTCTTGCGGATTCAATAAAATGAGCCCGTCGGCTTCGGTCAGCAAATAAAGTAAATCACCATTTTTTTTAATGTGGTTTATCCTGTTGTCGTGAAATATGTTGGGGTGAGAGGAGCTGTTGAAATTCTCGATATGATAACCGTCGAAGCGGGAAAGGCCTTTCTCTGTAGCGATCCAGATGTAACCGCTTTGGTCTTTGACCAAATCAGAAACTTCATTGGCAGGAAGTCCAGAATTAATGTCATAAGGTGGCATTTGTGCGTAAATGGACTGCGCCTGCAAGGAAGAACCATCTGTAAAAAATGAACACCACGCGACAATTGACCAGCAAAGGAAATTGCGAACTCCTGGAATAATTTGAAGACATAATTGTGACACGCTCAAATTTAGTGGTTTATTCAAGATTGGTTATCATTATCATTGCGGAATACCTCGGTTACTTGAATTACGACCATTTAATTCAGGATTTCAATCCAAATAAAAGCAGTCTTAATGAAACGCTTGAGACCATTAGTGCAAGCGATTTGAAAAAGGGCGTTACCTGCCAATATTCGCCAGCTGGAGAAGTTCTGTAAACGGCAATATCAAAAACATTGTTCTCGGTAAAATCTCCGGTATCACCTCAATTGAATTGAATGAGTTCGGCTTGCGAAGCACCTTTCAAAGAACCTTGCGAAACATCTTTCGTAGAACCTTTCAACGAATCTTTAAACCGCTATCGAATACACATCTTCATGTGTATTGGGATATATTTTGACGTCGTCTTGACGCGGTAATTTTACGTCCCTATATCCTGACTTCATTACGCGTGTTAATAAAGTGCGGGGTTATGTGAATAAAGCGTAAAAAAAAGAGCATGGTACATTCGAGAAGTTTTGGCAAGCAATTATTGCAATTGGCAGTAGTTTCATTTTTGTTATTTACAAGTAATCAAAGTTTTGCTCAGGATGCCGATGGGGATGGTATAGTCAATAATCTCGATATAGATGATGACAACGACGGGGTATTGGATGCAGTGGAATCGCCAGGTTGCTTCTTTAGCACTGCGAATTGGAATAACTCTCCAAAATCAGATTTCGTAACAATTACCTCAGAGCTAGGCCTATTAAATCCTAATACGAGCCTGAGTGGTTTGACGGATGGAAATGGAGTGAACTCGGCTGTTCAATATACAACAGCTATAGCGCAAAGTCAACTAAATAAGGCATTGTTTAAGATGGAGTTTTTGGTTCCAACACAACTAGATGCGATTTACCTTCAAAAAACAAGTGCTACTCAACTTTTTGCAGCCACAGCGGCAAGTTTGAAAGTGCAGGGATCGAATGACAATACTTCTTGGACTGATTTAACAGCGGCCATTGCATGTCCTGCAAATGCCACAAACATCACTGCAAATGGTTCAGTTTCCTTGACGAACTCCAATGAATTTGTTTTAACTACGAATGCTGGAGCCTATAAATATTACAGAATTTATGGCGTAGCTGCTGCCAATGTGTTAGCAGGGATTGCAACTGAGTTTTATTTTGATGTGAATGTACCTGCATATCAAGCAAGCTTATTCCCAAAATCTGCGTGCAGCAATGACACCGATGGCGATAACATCGTAAACCATTTAGATCTCGATTCTGATGGAGATAATTGCTCAGATGCTGTTGAAGCCGGAAGCTCAACTACAGCGACAAGCACGACCGTTTTCCCTACAGGGACTGATACCAATGCGAATGGATTGTTGAATGCGTATGAAGGCGGAACGCCAGGAACGATCAATTACACTTCAAGCTATAGCCCTTATGCGATTGGGAATAACTGGGCGGCTTGTGTTGATACAGATGCCGATGGCATCAATGATGTTCTTGACATTGATGATGACAACGATGGTGTATTGGATGCCGTTGAAGCAGCAAGTTGCTACATGGCCGCAAATGATTGGAACACCTCTAACAAAACATTGAATGCTACAATTTCCTCTCAATTAAACACGCTCGCACCGAACACTGATTTCAGTGCACTCACAGATAATAATGGCACTGCAGCTGCGGTGCAATTCGCAACAGCGGTTGCTCAATCCCAATTGAACAATGAACTTTTCAAAGTAACTTTTTCTCAACCCGTGCAACTCGATGCATTGTACATTAAAAAAACAAGCGCCACTCAAATTTTTGCCGCAACTGCATCAAGTATCAAGTTACAAGGGTCGAATGACAACCTTGCTTGGACGGATCTTACTGCAGCAATCGCGTCCCCGGCAAATGCGACAAACATCACCGCAAATGGTGGTGTTTCACTCACCAATTCAAATAAATTTACGGTTACCACCAATGCAGGCAACTATAAATATTACCGTGTCTATGGTGTGCTTGCTGCAAACATCCTTGCTGGTATTGCATCCGAATTTTATTTTGATGTAAATACAAGCACCTATGTTGCATCCAGCTTCCCATTAACGAACTGTACTGCAGATACAGACAATGATGGAACATTGAACCAGTTGGATCTCGATGCTGACGGCGACGCTTGTTCGGATGCCAAAGAAGCGGGTGCAACAAATAGCTCAACAAGTAATTATCAATTCACAGGTGCCGTTGGTGCGAATGGATTGATCAATAGCCTCGAAACTTCTACCGAAAGTGGTCTGGTTACTTACACTGAAACCTATGGTCTTTATGCCGCTGATAACACGATCAGTGCCTGCACAGATACGGATGGAGACAATATCACGGATGTCAATGACATCGATGATGACAACGACGGTGTCTTGGACGCGAATGAAATCAATTGTTCGACCTATGCTGCAGTCACAGATTTTTATGGCCCAACGTATTGGAGCTCTATAACTTGGACGGGCGGTGCCTACACAGCGGTCTATCCGACTGCAACACCGTACTTATACATCGATGGAAATTTAACAAACGGTATTGAGGTATTTAGACCGGGAACAACGGCAAACCCAATTGCTGGTGATGATTTTACGGCAACACCAATTATTTTCACATTAACCACTACAGCACCACTGCATGCCGATGGATTTTCCATTGTCAATGATTACGGTGCTCCAGGAGATAACATTGTAAAAGCAGACATCAAATTATTCAGTGGAACTGCGCCGAACTATACCCTCTTGGGAACAGAAACCATTGACAACATGCTCGATGTTTCTTCTACTACGCGCTATCCATTTAGCACAGGATATGACA
>JBIKZA010000034.1:0-24964 GCA_044354975.1 Flavobacteriales bacterium | reverse complement strand
CGATTTCCTTCCTTCGACCAAAAGGTTCCCTTTGCAATACCGTATTCGTTGCGAGAAATGCTTTGTCCGCTTACAATTCCTTCCGCATTAAATGTCACTTGTTTCTCATCTGCACCGCTCTTCACGAACAAATTGTTTACTCTTGTGAAAGCTACATTTCCTTTGTTGTGAAAGTCTACGTTCTCTGCATCTGAGTCATAGGCATTCACCGATGTTGCCGTTTTGCTGTTTAGGTAGAAGGAAACTTCAACTGTTTTGTTTTTAACGGAAGCCGCCGCCGCTGTAGTATGTAGTTCGTTGGCTGAAGTCCATTCCCAACGAGGCATGGTCGTAGCTTTTTCCAAACCAATTTCAAGAAAAGCTTTGTTGACCTGATCCAAGGTAAGTTCAACCGTTGGATTCGATTTCCCCATGGCTGCTTGACTATAAAGCGTATCGTTTTTTATTTGAGAATAACGGTCTGTCCCCGGTATCCATTGCAATTGCAATTGCTCAGGATAAAATTGTCTGAATTGACCCAAGACAGATTCGTCTAATGTTAGGTTTTTCTTTTCTTGAGCTGTTGCGGTGAATCCGATGAAAAGCGCAAATGCGGAAATGAATAATCTCTTCATTTTTTAGATAATTTTTGAGGTGAGGCTAAGATAAGCGCAACTTCGGGAATGTTTTAATTTTCTCCCAGTTGTTCCATTCTTGTCGGAATTTTCTTGTGCGATACAATTCCGCTTGATCGAGATAATGCTTGCTCATTGGATGACCGCTTTGTCCCGATGGAGTCATGTTCCAACTTTCGTTATTAGCGAAGTCATGAATGATTCTCATTTGCGATCCGAAATGAACACGGTAGTTTCCCGTGCTGTCTAGTTTGAATCCCGATTGGTGAATGGTTTCATTTCCACCCCAGACTGGAAGCTCTTCGCGATTTACGAAAGGTTTAAATAAAGCGACCACGCCAAGCGGATGTTTCAATTCAAGTTTGCAAACTTTTTTCCAAGCCCATTTCTCGACCACACCTTCTTCTCTCAAAAGTTTTTGTGCCGCTGTTTCGAAAGCAAGAAGCAAAATATCTTCTCGGGTTTCAATTTGCTTCGTGTTCACATTGTCCCACCACACTGCCATTTCATTTTGGAATAAACTCAATAACGTTCTTTGCATCTGATGAGTATCAAGGAACAGGTGGAAATTATCTTTCCCCATTTCATCTTCGCAAGCATACTTCAAATAGTAATAAAGGAATCGGTTGAAGAGAACAGGACCAGCTGCATCGGGCTCATATGCGCCGTTCCATTGAAATGCCAGCGCAACATCTTCGTAGTATTTGCTTTTTTTAGCAATGGGCTCCAATGATTGAAGAATACCAGCGTCGACGTCAGAGGTGATGTCGTTCAGCATTGTCTTCATTTTTTCAACGGACCATTCGTTGCTCTCTTCCAGCAACTTTTTAATACGATCTGCGCGATACTGTGGTTTGTAATATCCAGGGTAGTAGGAGCCGTCTGCCATTGGACCAGGCCAGTCGTTCGCGCTGTAGATGTATCCCCACGATGGATTAACGCATCTTGGATTTTCTTTGAAGGAATAGTATCCGTTCCATTCGTTCAATGTATCAAGTGCATTATGGATTACCCAAGAGTTACTTGAAGGGTGTCGTTTTACTAAATGCGCACACGACCACCAAGCGATGTTTCCTTCAGCATCTGCGTAGTTAAGGCTCAACCCAGGACTGTGTATGTATGAAAGAGTCGATTCGAATTGGCTCATGGATGTTGAAAGATTCATTTCACGAAAGGCTTCGAACGTTTTGTTCTCGACTTTGGTGTAGATCCATGAAATTGAAATAGGGGTGGAGCTATTCATTCCAACAAATGCGTCATTCACAACAGGGCCATGTGGAGTGATTGGAACATTTAGCACAAGGCTCTCTTTTCCTTTTATTTTTATTTCTTCGGTTCGAAAAGTGAGGGGAACATATTGTCCCTTGTACCACACTTCGTTGGTGTTATTCGGATTTCTTTTTTCCGCATAGAAGTCCATTTCGTCGTGCTCGAGCATTGTAATTCCCCATGCGTGATGAGGGGTTCTGCCAATGAGGGCATATGGAATTCCCGCAAGGAAATGTCCGGTTATTTCAAACTCGGGACACTTAACATGCGCTTCAAACCACGTTTGTGGAAGTCCGTATCCGATGTGTGTATCGTTGCAGAAAATTGGTTTTCCTGTTGAAGATTTACTTCCTGCAACGGCCCAAGCGTTCGATCCGTCGAAGGGTGCAACAGGCAGAGCTTCTTCGGCTTCAAGGAATAAATTATTCAATTCCGTTAAACTGGAATCGAGACCACGATTGTCGAAAGTTCGTATTTCAGATTCAGTTGAATCGTGATGCATTCCTAGATCATAGAGATATTGATTCCCATATTTCAACGCAATGTGCGTCATGATAGGCTCAGTTTTATTTGCCATTTGAAAAGAGAAACTCATGGCAGCGCTAATGCTGAACATGTCGGTAACGGTTAATTTTCTTTTCGGAATTCCCATAAGGGTGAACTCGGGTGGGGTTGGACCGTTTTCAATAAACTGATTCACGCCGTCCATGTATGCGTTCACTTCTTTCGCCATTTCATCGTTGACGTGATTCTTTTGAAAATTTTCTGCAGATGTTTTAGCATACTCAGAGACGCCAAGCGTTCTAAAAATACGATCCACTTTCACCATGTCTTCTCCAATGATTTCGGAGAGTGTTCCGCTCCCAGCTCTGCGCAATAATTCCAATTGAAACAATCGTTCTTGTGCATGCAAATACCCAAGCGAACGATAAGCGTCTTCAGCGTTTTTCGCATCAATATGCGGAATTCCAAACTCATCGAAGTATGCATCTACCGGCTCATGCAATCCTACTAATTTCATTTCTCCTGCATAAACAGGCACGCTGCTCTTCAACCAGAAATAGGTAGCAATGAAGCATAGAATCACAAGTGATACGAGCGCAATGGCGCTTCGGATGAGAAGTTTTTTCATGGGGTAAATATACGCTACGCGATGACACAACACGTTGTGATGACCTTCTTCGAAGGATGACGCATTTCATGTGATGACGCTCCGCGAAGCGGTCATCACGAAGTGTCATCCGGAACGGTCATCGAACTTGTTTGTCATCGGCTTCGCCGTCATCGTGCACAGCACGTGTGAAACTCCACACCGCGCAGGATAACCAGCAACCCCAAGATAAGCAACGCAAAGCGAATGGTCTTTTCGCGTTTGAAGAACGGGTATTTGCTTAATGCCATTTTAATTCTGGAAAGAAGAACAAGCAGGGGAGAGGTGCCTATTCCGAATAGAAACATGAAGAGTCCTGAGTACAGGGCATTGTGATAAAGAATGGCGACAGCCAAGGCTGAATAGACCATTCCGCAAGGGAGAATGCCGTTGACCATGCCCATGAAAAAACGCGAAAAGACACTTTCCATTTTTAAGAATTTTCGGAAGTAAGTCGCTATTGAAGATGCAGGGAATAATGTATTCTGAAACAAAGAGGGAAACGATTGCACAAGGAAGACAAGAATTAAAACACTTCCGCTAATGAGTGCAGGCCAAACTCCAATATCTCTTGGAAGAATCAATTGTCCAACACCTCCAACCAATGCACCCATAATGGCGTAGGTAGTGGCTCTTCCGAAATGATAAAGACTTATCTGTAAAGCCTTTTGTGTGTTCGACCAAGGTATGCTTAGGATTATAGGTCCGCACATGCCAACGCAGTGCAGACTTCCTAAAAGGCCCATAGTTAGGGCGGCTATAATTAGTTCAATGAACATGCTTGTGTCCGATTATTTCTTCGAAATAATATTCCTTGCCATCCTTCTTCCAGAAAACTTCAATGTTATATCGTGAAGGAATTCCGGTTGGAAGTGAGAAGGAAAAAGCGCTATCCGTTGAAGCCGTTAAGTTGTAACTCGCATCGAAGGCATTGTTGCTTGGGCAATATACCTTCACTGTAGCTTCCCTCATTTCATTCAACATAAACGGAAAGTGAACAACGGCATTTCCATTTGCAATTTGAAACGAACACTTGTTGGGCAATGAAGCGTAGTTCGCTTGCTGATCCAATCTTCCTTGATGAACCAATTCTTTTTCGTAATACCCTTTGTCTACAAGATCAATCTTTTCGTTAATCGAAAGAAAGACTAATGTCAAAATGCCTGCGGCAAAAAGTATGTAAAGTATAGTTATTCTCCATCCCCAATTCATGGCCTGTTCGATTTATTCGGAGCTAAAAGAACCAGTTTTTCTGTGGCTTTCAGCGCGCCGTTACTGTATATTTCCAATTCCACGCGGTTTCTCTGAGAAGGTAATTCGTCCAAGGGAACATAAATGAATAGCTCGCCGTTTTTCATTTCGCCCGACAGCAATTTGTTCTGATGGCCAATCCAATCGAAACTCGCATTCTTCCCTTCAACCTTAAATTCTAGATTCATCTCCTCCGAAGTCTTGTTAATGAGTTTAATGTTGTAGAGGTTTCCAATCGTGCCGTTGGGTTCAACAGTGAATAAAGTGTTTCGTGTTCGAACGCTGTTCACTTCCAACTCACTTCGCGTAATCAATAAAAACGCTTCAACACAGATTAATGCCAGAAGAACGACGCAGTAGGCGAGTATGCGCTTGTTAATGCGAAGCTTTGTTTTCGATACGACACTGTTTTCAGAGGCATAACGAATCAATCCTTTATCTCGATGTGTCTTTTCCATTACGGTGTCACACGCGTCCATGCAGGCGGTGCAGTTCACACATTCCAGTTGAAGTCCGTTGCGAATGTCAATGCCCGTTGGACAAACACGAATACATTCTAAACAATCTACACAATCGCCGTGAGGCTGGTCGGTCGTTTTCTTAACGTGCTTCGTTCTTGGTTCTCCGCGCACGTGGTCGTAAGTAACCGCAATGGAATTTTTGTCGAGCATGACGCCTTGCATTCTTCCATACGGACAAACAATTAAGCACACCTGCTCGCGGAACCAATAGTAAATGAAGAAGAAGACAAAACTGAAAATGACGATAGCGGAAAAGCCCCCGATATGTTGTGAGACCGGCTCTGTGGCGATGTTCCAGACAGCATCGCTTCCAATGATATACATAAGGAATGTATTGGCAATGGCGAAGGATACGGCATAGAATAAAAATATTTTCAGAATTCTTCGCGACAATGTTTTTCGGTTCCAAGGTTCAGCGCGTAGAGTCATTTGCGCTTTACGATCACCTTCAATCCAATATTCGATCTTGCGAAAAACCATTTCCATGAAAATGGTTTGAGGACAAACCCATCCGCAGAAAACCCTTCCGAAAATAACAGTGAAGAGAATAATGAATACCACGAAGATGAGCATGCCCAATACGAAAATGAAAAAGTCTTGTGGCCAAAAACGAACACCGAAGATGATATAAACGCGATCAATGATATTCAACAAGAATAATGGAGCGCCATGAAATTTGACAAATGGTAAGCCAAAGAACACCACCAAATAAGCCCACGACAAATAACTTCGAAGGTTATAAAAATATCCTTTTGGTTTCTTCGGAAAGAACCACACACGTTTTCCTTCAGCGCTAATGTGCGCGACCGAATCTCTAAACTCTTCTTCGACTTCTCCTATCATTTTTTCGCTGAGGCTGTGCTATCGGGTAAGACGGAAATAGCAGTAGCCGTGCTGTCTACAGGGGCCTTATACAGCGGACCTTCAGGAGCTTTCGGATTGGCAGGATTCGTTCCTTGCAAGGAAAGAATATAGCTGGTTACTTGAGCCATTTGCATAGCCGACAAATCGTTCTTCCAAGATTTCATTCCTGTTCCAGTCACACCAATTTTCACTGTTTTGAAAAGGTTTTTTATGTCACCTCCGTTCTTCCAGTATTGATCGGTGAGGTTCGGACCAATTTTTCCTTCAGCGTTTGCACCGTGACAGCTTACGCAGTTCGAAGCGAATAGGGCAGAGCCCACTTTCAAGTCTTCAGATCCAGTTAACACCGCAACAGTAGTTTCATCGACAAGGTTCTTCGCGTTCAAGCGATACTCTTCCATTTGCTTTTCAGCTTCTGCTAATTCCGTTTGGTATTCTTGAATGGAAGACGGTCCATTTCCACCTGCATGGAAATAGGCCATGTATCCGAATGCCCATACAATGGTTAGGTAGAATCCATACTTCCACCAAGGTGGTAAGGCGTTGTCTAACTCACGAATGCCATCGTAATCGTGGTCTGTAAGAATAGCTGCTTCGTCTTTAATTTCAACCGACTTGTGGAACTTGTTCCAGAAGGAAGGGCCTACGCGCTCAGGAAGTGCCTCAGGTGCTCCTTCCTTCAATCCAACAAAATCAGTAGTTAAATATTTAATCATGCGGTTGTAGTAAAGCACTACGCACAGCTCAATAGCTATAAGCGTAAACATGGCATTGAACGGTGTATTTCCAAATCCGTTGTGAAGGAATTTCAGCATTTCATCTCCAGTTGCTGCAGAAGCTGAATTAGAAAACCCGAAGTAAATGAGAATAATTAGAATGGTCGTGGGCCATTGTCGCGATTGCTTTTGCTTGTCAAGTTTGGCTTTTTTTGCAACTGCTTTCAAAACACCCTGCAACTGCAGAATATAAATTAAGAGCATGGCCGCAACAAAGATGAGCCCGTAAAAAATGGGGTCTTGATAAGGTGAATAATTGCTGACTACCACGGGTGCAGCGGTGTTGACATTTGGAACAGTGGTAACGGTTTGGGCGAAGGCTTGTGTTCCTGCAAGCAACAGAATTCCCAATGTGGTTGTAGCTTTTTTCATGGCTTTACAGATCGAATGGAATGTTTTTTTGTTCTTCAATACTTGCTTTGTCTTCACGAAGCACGCGGTATAAAACGCCTGCGAAGAAGATGACGAAAATGAACAGGGAGGTAAGTGGATAGATACTTACATCTGTAATGGATTCGAGGTAGTTTATAAATTTCATCTAGCTTCAGTTTTATTGTTGAACAGGTGCTGCGTCTCTTCCTAAGCGTTGCAAATAGGCAATGAGCGCTAAGATTTCATGGTCGGGTTGAAGGCCTTCGTCACTCGTTAACAATTGATTTTGCTTGAACTCGAGCATTAATCCGTTTGTTATTTGCTGTGCTTGTCTTCTTGCACTGTCGGCCCCTGCAGCAATGTCTGCATCGGTATAAGGCACACCCAAAGTTTGCATGGCTTCCATTTTATTGGTTATTTCTTCGAAGTCAATTCTGTCTTCGAACAACCAAGGGTAGCGTGGCATAATAGATCCGGTAGAGATTGAAGCAGGGTCCATCATGTGGTTGTAATGCCAGCTGTCCATGCGTTTCAAGCTACCTGTTCCTTCACGCGCCAAGTCTGGCCCGGTGCGCTTCGACCCCCATTGGAACGGATGATCATAAACGAATTCTCCGGCTTTCGAATAGTCGCCGTAGCGCGCAGTTTCAGAACGGAATGGACGAATCATTTGCGAGTGACATGTGTAACATCCTTCGCGAATGTAAATGTCGCGACCTTCCAATTCAAGCGGTGTGTATGGCTTCACAGCGGCAATGGTTGGAATGTTTTCCTTCACCAAGAAAGTTGGAATCATTTCAATAACACCACCAATGGCAACAAGCACCAAGGCGAACACCAACATCTGAAGCGGTCTTCTTTCAATAACGCGGTGCCAGTGCTCGTTTCCTGTGATTCGCACTTTTTCAAGTGGAGCAGCTTCGGCTTTTTCTTGAGCCAAGAACACGCCTTGCTTCGCTGTTTTCACCAAGTTCACCACCATAATTATTGCACCAATCAAATAGAGCAATCCTCCTAATGAACGAGCCATGTAAAACGGACGCATGGTTTGAACCGTTTCCAAAAATTGATATTGCAGTTGTCCTTCCGGAGTGAATTCATTCCACATGCTACTCTGCATCCAACCCGCCCAATACATAGGAATGGCGTACAACAAAATACCCAGGGTTCCAATCCAGAAGTGCCAATTCGCCCATTTATTTGAGTATAGATCTGTTTGCCACATGCGTGGGATTATCCAATACAACACACCGAAGGTTAGGAATCCGTTCCATCCCAAAGCACCCACGTGAACGTGTGCAATGGTCCAGTCTGTAAAGTGAGAAATGGCGTTAACATTTTTCAACGAAAGCATAGGTCCTTCGAAAGTGGCCATACCGTATGCAGTAATGGCAACCACCATGAACTTCAATACTGCGCTTTCACGCACACGGTCCCAAGCACCACGAAGCGTAAGCAGTCCGTTAATCATACCACCCCAAGACGGAGCAAGAAGCATAATGCTAAATACGGTTCCCATACTTTGCGCCCAATCTGGAAGTGAAGTGTACAACAAGTGGTGCGGACCTGCCCAGATGTAAATGAAGATCAACGCCCAGAAGTGAATAATAGAAAGTCGGTACGAATAAATTGGACGATTGGCCGCCTTCGGAATGAAGTAGTACATGAGTCCCAAGTACGGCGTGGTTAAGAAGAATGCAACCGCATTGTGTCCGTACCACCATTGTACCAAAGCATCTTGAACACCCGCATAATACGAGTAACTCTTGGTGAAGGAAACAGGAAGTTCAATGCTGTTCACTATGTGAAGCATAGCCACGGTTACCCAAGTTCCAATGAAGAACCAGATAGCGACATACAAGTGACGTTCGCGACGCTTAATTAACGTGCCGAACATGTTCACCCCGAAGATGACCCATATTAAAGTGATTAAAATATCAAGCGGCCATTCCAACTCGGCGTATTCTTTTCCTGTTGTATAGCCCATTACCAAAGACAATGCAGCCAACACAATAATCAACTGCCATCCCCAGAAGTGAATCTTACTAAGTAAGTCGCTGAACATGCGCGCCTTTGTCAAACGTTGCAACGAGTAATACACGCCCATGAAAATTCCGTTTCCTACGAATGCAAAAATGATTGCATTGGTGTGAAGCGGTCGCAGACGTCCGAAGGTGGTCTCAGGGATATTAAAATTCAAAAATGGCCAAACCATTTGCAAGGCAATGGTTAATCCCACCAACATTCCAACCAGTCCCCACATGGCAGTGGCAATGGCAAATTGCTTTACAATTTTGTTGTCGTAGTAAAAAGTTTCCGTGTTCATTTGGGCTGTTCTTCGGTTGTTATTTCGGTTTGTGATTTTGGTTTTTCTTCGAATAAGATGCGCATAGCCGGTGTTTCAAGATCATCGAACTGTCCCAGTTTTGCGTTACGCAAAAACACAATGAGAAAGCCCATTGCAAGCGGTAAACTGATTCCGATAAGTAAATAAATAACACTCATGTTTTGGCTATTTCCCTCGACTTCAAAACTATTTCTACGACTCTTTTTGAGTTATGAGGTGCATCAAATGCGCTTATGATTTTTGTCAAGCAATATCCTGTTGTAGGCGCGTCGGGTTGCAGAAGTCGTGAAGAGAATAATTGTCAACGTACTCACAGGCATAAGCACCGCAGCAACAAGCGGAGAGAGGTTTCCCGTTAGGGCATAAGACAATCCTATAACATTGTAAAGCAATGAAAGTCCGAAACTGAAAAACACAATTCTTCTGCACGCCTTCGCATAGCTAACTATTGAAGGTAAGTGTTGAAGCAGTTCTCCAGGAATTAAAACATCGGCAGCAGGGGTATATCTCTGATGAGCATCGCTCACGGAAATTCCCACACTCGCCTCTTGCAATGCCCCAGTGTCGTTCAAACCATCGCCTACGTAGGCGCATCGTGTTGTTTCTTCCATTTTAGCAATGCCGTTGGCTTTTTCAATGGGACTAAGTTTGTAGACTAGTTCGCTTCCAAAAGGAAAGAGTTTCCGCATACGCAAATCATCGGCATTGCTGTCTCCAGAAAGCAATGCCAATTTGTTTCCTTTTTTTATTTGTTGAAGCATATCCTTCATTCCACTTCGAATTTCAAATTCTAGGTGGAAGAGGCCACGCCATTTTCCGTTGATCCAAAGAGCGGTTCCGGGCCCATCGTTATTCTTTTTCAATTCGAAAAAAATACCGTTTACTTTTCCGGAAGTACCCATTCCTGGAGTCTCTTCAAATTCGGAAAGGATGCAATGTTCGTTACGCGGAAATTCCTTCAGCAAAGATTGACTAATGGGGTGAAGGGAAGAGGCAAGCAATTCTCCGAACGCATTTTTTTCTTCGGGTTGAAGGGCTTCGCCTGTGTACTTTACATTAACCTGATGCGTATCGGTAACAGTGCCTGTTTTATCGAAATAGAAAGCCTGCACGGTGGCGAGTTTATCGAGCACGAAACTATTCTTGAGCAACAGTTTTCCTTGTGCCAAAAGTCGCAAAGCCGTTCCTGTGGTGAAGGTATGCGAGAGCAACAGCGCGCACGGACAAGCCACAATGAGCGCGGTGGTCAAGGCGCGGAAGGCTTTGTTCGGGTCGGAAGGATAGAGAATAAGAAATGCTCCGAACGACATAACCAAGAGGAACAGCGTAAACCATTTCGCCACGGCATGCGTGAAGCTTTGTCGTTCCGCGTTTTCTTCTTTGCGCGCTTCTTTGTTCCAAAGCAAACCGAGGTGACTGTCTCCCATCACCTTTTCCACCTGAATGCGAATGTTACCACTGCAATTTCGCGCGCCTGCGTATACAGTGGCTCCGCGAAGAATGGACTTGTGATCGGACTCTCCGGTTACGAAGGCGTAATCGAGTTCGGCCTCTTCATTCAATAAGATACCGTCTGCAGGAATGACTTCCTGGTTGTGAATTTCAATTTCGTCTTGTTCTTGCACTTCGGCCAATGGAATGTTTTGGAAGGCGTATCCTCTTTTGGTTGAAATAACAATAGGGAAGTAGCTCTTGAACGATTTCGAGAATCCCAATTTATCGGTTCGAAGATCTTGAAAATGGCGGCCAATAAGCATGAAGAACACAATGCCTGAATACGAATCGAAATATCCAGAACCAGTATTGGAAATGACTTCGTAAAGACTTCTTGAATAGGCCACGCAAAGGCTTATTACCAGAGGGAAATCGAGATGCATGAATTTATTTCGAATGCCGGTTAGGGCACCGCGATAGAATTCAATGCTGCTGTAGAAGAAGACGGGTAGGGAAAGAAGGACATTGATGGTTCGAAAGAAGTATACGAAGTTCGGATCGTTTTTTAGTTCAAGGTCCATGTATTCCGGAATGCTGAAGAGCATAATGTTCGCAAAGCAGAATCCGGCTATCACCAATGCGCGCAATCTGAATTTGCGCGATTTTTCCGTTTCGGAAGAAGTAGATTCTACCGACTCAATGTCGGGCGCATATCCTACGAGAGCCAGTTGTCGCGCTACTTTAGAAAGAGGCACCTCTTTGCGAATAACCATGCGAATGGTTTTTTCAGCGAAGTGCACTTCGGTCTTTAAGATTCCCGGTTCCAGTTTGTGCAGGTGTTCCAGCACATAGACGCACGAAGCGCAATGAATGTTGGAAAGGGTGAAGCGCACGTGTTTAACATCGGCATCTTCGTAGATGATGAATCGTTTCGCAATGGTGGGAATGTCGAGTTCTTTCCACGAGCGTTTGCTATTTATTTCGGGATCAAAGTTTTCGTCATCGGGTGCGCACAGAATAGAATTGTCTATGAGCATGCGTGCTTGAAGGCATCCGTTGCAGCAATAGTTTTTTCCGGCCTGAATAATAAGTTCTTTGTCGCAAGCTTCGCCGCAGTGGAAGCAGAGGGTAGCCATGGTTACAAGTTGCTAGAGAGTTCTGCGCCTTCCTGATTTTGTCTATCGAGGGTCCATTGATTGGTAACGGAAGTTTCGAGATACAGTTTTCCGCTGCTTCGCAGAATTTGTACTTTCCAACCGAGTGATTTCTCTAATTCATCAATAAAATCCCGGACTTTGGTAGAGCTTTCGAAAATTATCTCAACGCTTTTTTTTTCGGTTTTCAGAGCGAAGTCGTTTTCCGTTGCCGCGCGTTTTTTCGATCCAACACCTTCATACAGCGCCAGGCGCAGGAACGGAAAGTGCTCAGCGAATTGGCACATCAGTTCATTTACGGTAGTGTTGGGATTAACGGTCATGCTCTTTTATTCAAAGCACGAAACTCCGAAAAACCTTGTTAAATGGAAATGAGCGCGCTCAATAGGGGTTATGACAATTGTCAATGAACTGCGTAATTGGAAAATCGAAGATTTTATTCCTATTGCATAATTCCTACTTCGTAATTCCTACTGTGAATTCGAACTTCGTTGTTGGAAAGTCGAAGACATTCGCAACGTAGTTGCCCTCGTTTCAAAGAAACCCTCGCATAGCAATATGCCTTCGCAACGCTAGTTGCCCTCGCGAAGTAGTCGCAATCGAATAAACAGCATATAAACTGCATATATAGAATAGCGTGTTTTCCAAATACTCGAGATAGGTTTGTCATATGGAAAACAATCTTATTAAATCAGAAATTGAATCTCGAATATTTACCATTCGTGGCATGCAGGTGATGTTAGACAGTTATCTCGCATTTATTTTTCAAGTAGATACCAAAAGAATCAATGAACAAGTCAAAAGAAATATTTCACGTTTTCCAAAAGAATTTTGTTTTCAACTGAGTAATACCGAATGGAATACAATGAAGTCGCAAATTGCGACTTCATTCTTGAAACCTGGTGGTAAAGTGAAATCGCCATGGGTATTCACAGAACACGGTATAGCCATGCTTGCGACACGCTTAAATTCTGATCTTGCTGCACAGATTAGTGTTGAAATAATAAACGTTTTCGTTAGTGTTAAACGAAGTAGTCTAGATTTCATAAAAATAAATGAACGCTTGAATTATTTGCAAGGACGAGAAGAAACGAACGCCCAAGAGATTGCGAAAATTTGGCAGTTCATTCATGCAAATAAAACTCCCGAAACAGGAATCTTCTTCCAAAATCAAATATTCGACGCATACGTCTTCAGCAGTGAACTTATAGCCAAGGCAAAGCGATCAATTATTCTAATCGACAACTACATAGACGAAACCACACTGCTTCAGCTTTCGAAAAGAAATAAGAAAGTTTCCTGTACGATTTACACTGAAAAGATAAATGAACAATTGAAACTCGATTTAGAAAAGCACAATGCGCAATATCAATCCATTGAGATTCGAATTCTAAAAAACGCCCATGATCGCTTCATTATACTCGATGAAAAAGAACTTTATCATCTTGGCGCTTCTTTAAAAGATCTTGGAAAGCGATGGTTTGCGTTCTCTAAAATGGATGGATTGGTTTCTCAGATCTTGGCTCATCTTAATGATTAAAAAGTCGAAGACATTCGCGTAGCATTCGCCAACGGCATTCGTCTGAAAGACATTCTTCCCCTCTCTTAACCTCTCTAAACTTCTCTTACCTTTAGTAAAGACATTCGCGAAGCATTCGCCAACGGCATTCGATGAAATCATTCGCTCAATACTTCCTCCATTCTTTCTCCAACCCAACACAAAACGCATTCATGTTTTCTTTTTGGAGAGCAGTGCAGTTCTTGACGTTTGATTTAAGCAGTTTAATGTAGCTCTTCACAATGGTGCGCTTGTCGTTTTCTTCAGCAACAATGCTAAACTCAAGAATCACAATTTTCGTCCAGGTCATTAAATCTTCTCGGGTGAAACAAGAACTGTTGTCGAAATAGGCAATGAATTCAACGGTGTGTTGCTCTACATATTCTTTTCCAACAGATCCCAAGGCTTCTGAATAAAAGCCGTCCGATTTGTCATACGATTTCGTGACTACCTTGAAGTAGAATGCTTTGGACTTTTTATCTCTTGCCTGCAAACTGTCCAACAAACTAAGAACATCGTTGTCACGACTTAAACTCCAATCTCGATTGAAGTATATGTCCTTTGCAAGCTGAGGAACACGCTTATCCGCCAATATCTCCTCGAAGTTGCAATTGTTGAAAGTCTGATTTGATTGTGCAGAAACGCTATTCATGAGATTGAATCCAATGATTACAAAAAGTAATGCCGTTCGATTCAAGCCTTTCATTTAATAGCTTTAAATTTTTCCAATTAAACACTAGGAATTACGAAGTAGGAATAAAATCTTCGATTTTCCAATTACGCAGTAGGAATAAAACCTTCGGTTTTCAAATTACAGCGTTCGTACAATCCCTCGTTCAAGAACATACCGTTCTTGACTTTCCGGACAAACCGCCTCTCCGTTCGCATGAAAATGCAACTTATGCCCGAACTTACTCATCCAACCGGTTTGACGCGCTGGATTGCCCATTACTAGAGCGTAGGCAGGAACTACCTTAGTAACTACAGCGCCCGCGCCAATGAATGCGTACTCGCCAATTTCATATCCGCAAACTATGGTTGCGTTTGCACCAATACTCGCGCCTTTGCGGACAATGGTCTTGCGGTATTCGTCTTTGCGAGCGACTGCGCTACGCGGATTAATAACATTTGTAAACACACACGACGGACCCAAGAACACATCATCTTCACACTCAACGCCCGTGTAGATACTCACGTTGTTCTGAACCTTCACGTTGTTGCCCAACTTAACACCTGGACTCACGACCACATTCTGTCCCAAATTGCAGTTTTCACCCAAGACACAATTCGACATCACATGCGTGAAATGCCAAATCTTTGTGCCTTTGCCAATGGTACATCCTTCGTCTATAAACGAAGATTCATGTGCGAAGAATTCCTTTTCCATTAGTGCGAGTATTTATCGAAATTCTTATGTTCTACTTTATTCAATTCATCTGTCGTTAACGACTTGAAATAATCGTACGTGATTTTCAATCCTTCGCTGCGATGAACCTTCGGCTCCCAACCCAAAATACTTTGAGCCAAGGTAATGTCCGGTCTGCGCTGCTTCGGATCGTCAGTAGGCAAGGGGTTATACACAATCTTCTGATCGGTTCCTGTTAACTTAATAATCTCCTTCGCGAAATCTAAAATGGTAATTTCATCCGGATTTCCAACATTTACCGGCTGAGCGTAGTCGCTCATTAACAAACGATAAATACCTTCCACCAAATCATCTACATAACAAAACGAACGCGTCTGAGACCCGTCGCCGAATACCGTTAAATCTTCCCCACGAATAGCCTGACCAATAAACGCCGGCAATACACGTCCGTCGTTCAGACGCATACGCGGTCCGTAGGTGTTGAAGATGCGAACAATGCGGGTTTCAACGCCATGATAAGTATGATACGCCATGGTGATGGCTTCCTGAAAACGCTTCGCTTCGTCGTAAACACCTCGCGGTCCTACAGGATTCACGTGTCCCCAATAACTCTCTGTTTGCGGATGAACCAATGGATCTCCGTAAACCTCACTGGTTGAAGCCACAATGATTCGTGCATTCTTTTCACGCGCCAATCCCAAACAATTGTGTGTTCCCAATGAACCTACTTTCAAGGTTTGAATTGGAATCTTCAAGTAATCGATAGGAGAGGCAGGAGAAGCGAAATGCACAATGTAATCAAGCTTTCCAGGAATGTGAATGAAGTTCGAAACGTCGTGATTGTAAAACGTGAAGTGCTCGTTCGGAAACAAGTGCTCAATGTTTTTCAAATCACCTGTAATCAGATTGTCCATTGCAATCACTTCAAATCCTTCCTTCAAGAAGCGATCGCATAAGTGACTTCCTAAAAATCCTGCAGCTCCTGTTATGAGTACGCGTTCCATATTAATCTTGATTTACAGTTGAACGACCAATACTCTTGTAGAAGTAGCCCAGCTCTTGCATCTTCTCGAGTTCGTATAAATTTCTTCCATCGAAAATAACTTTCGACTTCAGTGCTTTTCCAATCTTATCGAAATCCGGATTGCGGAACATGCCCCATTCCGTGCAGATCAACAAAGCATCGGCAGCTTCCAATGCTTCGTAAGCATCGGTTGCGTAAGAGATGGCATATCCTTTTTGCTTTTGAACGTTTGGCATAGCCTCTGGATCGTAAGCCACAATAGTAGCTCCAGCCTCCAACAAATGCTCAATCATATACAAGGCTGGTGCCTCGCGAATATCATCGGTGTCTGGCTTAAACGCCAATCCCCAAATAGCAATCTTCGTGTGCGTTAGTGAACTGTTGAAATAGTCTAAGATCGGTTTCAACAAGGTCGTCTTCTGACGCTCGTTCACCTTCATCACAGATTTCAATATCTTGAATTCATATCCGCTATCGTTTCCAGATTTTGCAAGCGCTTGAACGTCTTTCGGGAAGCAACTTCCACCGTATCCTATTCCAGGGAACAAGAAACGCTTTCCAATGCGATCGTCGGTTCCAATTCCTAAACGAACCATGTCTACATCTGCACCAACCTTCTCACAGAAGTTCGCAATTTCATTCATGAATGAAATCTTCGTCGCTAAAAATGCATTCGCTGCATACTTCGTCAACTCAGCGCTGCGCTCGTCCATGAAGATAATCGGATTGCCCTGACGCGTAAACGGCTTGTACAATTCGTTCATCAATTGTTTCGCACGCTCGCTGCGGGTTCCAATAACCACACGGTCAGGCTTCATGAAATCATCAACCGCAAAACCTTCGCGCAAAAACTCTGGATTACTCACCACATCGAACTGCACCTTCGCATTTTCAGCAATGGCACTATTCACTAGTTCAGCTGTTCCAACTGGAACCGTGCTTTTATCTACAATAATTTTATAGTCGGTTAATAAATGTCCCAATTGCTTCGCAACACCTAGTACATAACTTAAGTCGGCGCTTCCGTCTTCTCCCGGAGGGGTAGGAAGAGCCAAGAAAATAATTTGTGCATCTGCAATAGAACTTGCCAAGTCGGTGCTGAAAGTAAGACGTCCTTCGCGAATGTTACGCTCGAACAACACATCGAGGTGCGGCTCATAAATGGGAATAACGCCCGATTTCATTTGCGCAACTTTCTCTTCGTTAATGTCTATACATACTACGTTGTTGCCTGTTTCTGCGAAACATGTTCCAGTAACCAATCCAACGTACCCAGTTCCTACTACGGCTATCTTCATAAATTAAGTTTATAAGGGTGCAAAGATACGATTAAGCGACTTACTTTCGTAGAGCTATTTGTCATTAAAAGGAATCTATGAAATACGCCATTCAAGCCGAAGGCATCAATAAAACATACGGAAAATATCAGGCGCTCACGAATGTGAGCATGGATATTCCGGAAGGGAAAATATTCGGATTATTAGGCCCGAACGGTGCTGGTAAAACCACCTTCATTCGTATCCTGAATCAGATTATTGAACCCGATAGCGGTTTAATTAAGTTTTACGGAAATCCGCTTCAGCGTTCGCACGTGGAAGACATCGGTTACCTTCCAGAAGAACGTGGACTGTACAAGAAAATGAAGGTAGGCGAGCAATGCATCTACCTGGCTCAAATGAAAGGCATGAAGGAAAAGGCTGCCTTGGCCGAATTGAAAATGTGGTTCGAGAAATTCGAGATACAAGAGTGGTGGGACAAGAAGGTGGAAGATTTGTCGAAGGGAATGGCGCAAAAAATTCAGTTCATTACCACAGTAGTGCACAAACCGAAGTTGCTCATTCTCGATGAACCGTTTAGTGGATTCGACCCGATTAACGCAGAGCTCATTCACAATGAAATGTTGCGTCTGCGCGACGAAGGAACCACCATTGTTCTTTCCACACACGACATGGGAAGTGTGGAATCGTTGTGCGACAACATTGCGCTCATCAATCGTTCACACGTTATTTTAAGTGGGAGTGTTGCCGAAGTGCGCGACAGTTTCCGAACGAAAACATACACATTGAAGTTCGAAGGAACGTTGTTGGAATTCACCATAGCCTTAGGCGCTCGATTTGAATTAATGAGCAACGAATTGAACAACGATGTTCACACAGTTACCGTTCGCATTAAACCAGAATTTAAATTGAACGACTTGTTGAAGCAGGTTATTCCAGTGGTTGACATACTTAGCGCAGAAGAAAAAGTGCCAAGCATGCACGACATTTTTATTCAATCGGTTCTTTCATTTAACGAAGCACAAGCATGAGTAAGATAGGATTAATCATTAAGCGTGAATACACCACACGCATTCGAAAGAAGTCGTTTATTGTCATGACCATCTTAGGTCCGCTTTTGTTTGCTGGACTGTTGTTCGGAACAATTTGGATTACACTGAACGACCAAGAAACATACACCGTTCTAATCAGCGATCCATACGGTTTGGTTACGGAATACCGCGGAGAACAGGACTCGACATTGGTTCCTAGATTTCCAGATCAGTTCAAAGACACTGAAAATGTAATCTACGGATTCACAGAAAAGACACAAAAGCCGGAAGAATTGAAGGATGGGTTTTATAACATTATGATCGAACTCGACGAGATTACGATCAACGATGGAAAGTGCAACATGTACTTCGATAATTTTCCTTCCGAAAACATTCAAGGTAAATTGAAGAACGACTTGCAAGAATCGCTCGAACGATTCCGTGTCGTTGACTCCTTGAAACTCGACTACGAGAAATACAAGCGCGCAAAGCTCGATGTGAGTTTCGCAGAAATAAACATCAATAAATTAGGAGAAGAAGATCACACGCAAGAGCGCGCTGTCATTGGATTCGTCTTCGCTATACTTATTTACATGTTTATCTTCATGTACGGTGTTCAAGTTATGCGCGGTGTGTTGGAAGAAAAGACCAATCGCATTGTTGAAGTCATGATTAGCTCGGTGAAACCCTTTCAACTCATGATGGGTAAGGTGGTAGGAATAGGATTGGTTGGACTTACGCAATTCCTTATTTGGGTTATACTTTCTGCGGTTTTAGCAACCATCGGATTGAATTATTTCGAATCGCATTTGGTGAATGGTGCGGCTGTTTTAGAAAACGGAGCAGTCGTTGCAAACGGCATGAATCAAGCGGCCATGGCGCAATCACTCATGAACAACGAAGCCATCAATTGGATTTTCTTAATCAATTGGCCTTTGATGGTAGGTATGTTTATTTTCTTCTTCATTGGCGGATTCTTATTGTACGCCTCTCTTTTCGCGGCCATAGGTGCAGCAGTAGACAGCGATTCAGACACGCAACAGTTCATGCTACCCGTTACTCTTCCGTTGGTTTTTTCCTACGTTGTTTCGGCCATGCTCATTACCAATCCGGAAAGCTCCATCGGAAATTTTTTCAGCATATTTCCGCTGACTTCACCCATAACGATTATGGTGAAAACTGCCATTGGAAACATAAGCGTATGGCATTTAATAAGCGCCATGGCTTCGCTCGTGGTAGCGTTCTTATTCTTCATTTGGTTAGGAGCAAAGATTTATCGCGTCGGCATTTTGTCGTACGGAAAAAAAGTGAGTTACAAAGATTTATGGAAATGGATACGACAGAAGAATTAAACAACAATCAGCGCGTAGCCATCATCGACTGCGGAACCAATACCTTCAATTTATTGGTGAAGGAAAAGGTGGAAGGAAAGTGGAAGACGCTTTTCAAAACCAAGCTTCCTGTGAAGTTGGGCGAAGGAGGATTTTCTGAAAATGTGCTTAGGCCCAATCGCATGGCTCGCGGAATAGATGCGTTGTACTCCTATAAAAATGTTATTGATTCGTTAGAAGTGAAAGACGTTCGCGTTTTCGCAACCAGCGCGGTACGCGAGGCTTCCAACGGGAACGATTTTGTGGCAAAGGTGAAGAAGCATTTGAATTTCGACATGGAGGTTATTTCAGGAGATCGTGAAGCGGAGCTCATTTTTGAAGGGGTGGTTCAAACCACCGAAGAGATTAAAGAAGACTATTTAATCATGGACATTGGTGGCGGAAGCACCGAATTTATTTTCGTGCGAGACCAAAAGCCGTTGTGGCGAAAAAGCTATTTGCTAGGCGTAAGCCGTTTACATGGAATGCTCAACCCCGCTTCGAGAATTAATCAAGACGATGTTCATAGACTTCGTGCCCATCTGAACAACGAGTTGCAAGATTTAATTACTTTTTTGAAGGAAAATCCTGTGCGTATTTTGGTTGGATCTTCGGGATCTTTTGATACGCTTTTTGATATGTACCAATTCGGCGTAGCCGAAGGTTCTGTGAAAGATGTTGCACAAGGTTCAATGAAAGGTGTTGCACAAGGTTCTTCGAAAGGACCTTCGGTAGGGCCTTCGGCGAAGCCGACCTTGCTTGCACCTTTCGCAGAACCTACGGAACGTTCTATGAATTTGAATGAAATCCCATTCTCATCCTACCCATCAATTCATCAATGGCTCGTTGGAAGCACATTGGAAGAGCGTTTGAAGCATCCGAGTATTCCGCAGATGCGAGCGGAATACATGCCGCTTTCTACCTATTTGGTGAAATTCCTTTTAGAGCAGTCTAACTTCAACAAAATCTATCAGTCTGAATACGCCTTGAAGGAAGGTGTGTTGGCGCATTATTTAAATTAAATTTGCAACATGATAATTGTAACAGGAGCAGCTGGATTCGTAGGGTCGGCGTTGGTCGCAAGATTGAATGAAGATCGTTTTTTCGATTTGGTGTTAGTCGATGATTTTTCAAGAGAAGATCGAAAAAGAAATTGGGAAGGAAAGAAATTTACAACGCTCGTTCACAGAGATGAATTTCCAACTTGGTTGGAAGAAAATCAGAATCAAGTTGAATGTGTTTTTCACATTGGAGCCCGCACAGACACAACGGAATTCAATGTTGAAATTTTCGATCGCTTAAATCTTCATTACACACAATCGTTGTGGAAGACATGCGCGAAACATGCCATTCCGTTTATCTACGCTTCTTCTGCAGCGACTTATGGTGGCGGAGAGCACGGATACAACGATGATCATTCGACCATTCCACAATTGAAACCATTGAATCCTTATGGACAATCGAAACAAGATTTCGATGTTTGGGCACTTCAACAAGAAGAAGCTCCTTACTTCTGGGCAGGCTTGAAGTTCTTCAACGTATACGGTCCAAATGAATACCACAAAGGTCGCATGGCTAGCGTGATTTGGCATACGTTTAATCAGATTGGAAAATCGGGTGAGATGAAATTGTTCCGCAGCCACAATCCGAACTTCACAGACGGCGGGCAAATGCGCGATTTCGTTTATGTGAAAGATTTGGTTGAAGTGCTTATGTTCTTGATGCACCACAGAAAAGATTCAGGCATTTATAATTTGGGAAGCGGAAAGGCTCGCACATTCTTGGATTTGGCGACTGCTACTTTTCATTCCATGGAAAAAGAGCCGAACATCTCTTTTGTAGATACTCCTGAAGACATTCGCGACAAGTATCAATACTTTACCGAAGCGAACATGAAGAAGTTAATTTCAATAGGTTACACCAAAACATTTCATTCTTTGGAAGAAGGGGTGAAGGATTATGTAGCCAATTATCTACAACAAGATCTTAAAATCTATTGAAGACTTCGAACAATTCGAAGGTTCAAGTGATTTACTTTTACAACAAATATTGAAAAATGGAAAAATTAGTATACGCCACACGCAGAGAACGATTCAACGCAGCGCACAAATTGTGGCACGACGAGTGGGACGAGCAGAAAAACTTTGAAACATTCGGGAAGTGTTCAAATCCGAATTGGCATGGTCACAACTATGAATTATTCATCACGGTGAAGGGTGTTCCAAATGAAATCACGGGGTATTGTATGGATCTTAAGCATTTGAGTGCAATTGTGAAAGAGAAAGTACTCAACAAATTAGACCATAAGAATCTGAATATGGATGTAGATTTCTTGAAAGGCATGAAGACTTCAACAGAAAATGTAGCTATTGCTATCTGGGAACAATTGGAGGAATTCGTAACTGAGAACGGTTGTCAACTGCATTGCATTAAAGTAACAGAAACAGAAAATCAAATTGTAGAGTATTACGGAGGGAAGTAATGGACAACCAGAAAACGATAGAAATGGCAGTGGAGAAAATCCTTGCTGCTGTAGGTGAGAATCCGCAACGTGAGGGGTTATTGAAAACACCAGAGCGTGTAGCAAAGGCCTATGGCCATTTGTTGAAAGGATACGAAGAGAATGCAGATGACGTTTTGAACGGTGCTATTTTTCACGAATCATATTCTGAAATGGTCATTGTGAAAGACATTGAAGTCTACAGTTTGTGCGAACATCACATGTTGCCTTTCTTCGGAAAAGCCCATGTGGCCTATATTCCAGATGGAAAAATTGTAGGTCTAAGTAAGATTCCACGTGTGGTGGATGTCTTTTCGAGAAGACTTCAAGTGCAGGAACGTCTGACAATTGAGATTCGCGAAAGCATTCAAAAAGCATTGAACCCTGTCGGAGTGGCAGTCGTTTTAGATTGTCATCATCTTTGTATGCAGATGCGCGGAGTGTCGAAACAACACAGCTCCACTATGACAAGTGCATACAGTGGATTGTTTTTAACGAGTGACACAACAAGAAAAGAATTTGTAAGTTTACTTCAACTGAATAAATAAATTAACCATGAACAACAATTTAGAGTTTAACGATGGCGTTTATGCAAACGACAACGCCCAAACAAAATCATTTGTTTCCAATGTTTTTGCTTACATGTCTCTTGCATTAGCCATTTCAGGGGCTTTAGCGTATTTGTTTGGGACGACCGATTTGTCTAAAACTTTAGCTGATGACTCGGGTATGACACCTCTTGGTTGGATAGTTATGCTTGCTCCTTTGGCATTTATTCTTGTTATTAATTTCGGGTTTCAAAAATTATCATTTAAGACATTACTCATTGTTTTTCTGGCTTATTCGGCTGTAATGGGTATGAGTTTAAGCTTTATTTTCAGGTCTTTTGAGTACGAGCTTATCGCTAAAGTATTTTTTATCACGGCCGGTTTATTTAGTACCATGGCATTCATTGGTTACACCACGAAAACAGACTTAACTAAGTTTGGTGGAATCTTAATGATGGCTGTAATAGGTCTTGTCATTGCCTCTGTGGTGAATATGTTCATGGACAGTAATACGTTGGATTATTTAATTTCTTGCGCAGGTGTATTAATATTCACTGGACTTACAGCATACGATGTTCAAAAGATCAAGCGTATTGGAGCAGGAGTGGAGTTCGGAACAGCTGAAGCTTCCAAGTTGGCTTTAATGGGCGCACTTTCATTGTACTTAGACTTCGTTAACTTATTCATGTTCTTGTTGCGCGTTTTCGCAAGAAGAGATTAATACTTTTAAAGCGTGAAGGATTACTACTTCATACTAGGAGTTTCAAGAAACGCTTCAAATTCAGAAATTAAAACAGCTTACAGAAACGGGTGTAAGCAATTTCATCCCGACAAAAATGCGCATCCCGATGCGCATTTGCGTTTTATAGAAATTCATGAAGCATATGAATTTTTGGGCGATGAAAAACAGCGCAAGGCATACGATCTTGCACAGAATAGAAGAGTTACTCCAACATACCAACAGTATTATCAGCAGAAAGAATTCGCCGCGCGAAACCGAGCGAGAGAGTTTGCTCGTCAGGATTTCGAACAATTCAAAAAATCGAAATACTATAAATTAGCTGTCGGCGTAAACAACGGTTTCAACTTTCTATTTCTCTTTATTTGCCTGCTCATTGTGGTTGTGCCTGTCTACATGTACATTCTTCAACAAGAATTACCCGAAGAGGAACAACGACCTTTTTTAGGATTTTTATTTCCCATGTTATTGGGATTTGCAATGGGAATATGGGCATGTTATTATTGGTTCATTAAGAAGCAGGATATTTTCAGTATTTCGTAAATTCGTCTCTCATAAAATTATAAAATGAAAAAACACGCACTTAGTTTTCTATTTATTTTGACATCTTTTTATTCCTTCGCTTTTGAAGGAATGTGGATTCCCTCTGTGTTGAACTCAGCCTTCGACGACATGAAAGCAAACGGATTGAAACTTTCGAAAGAAGAAATTTATTCAATCAACAACACATCTTTGAAGGATGGAATTGTAATATTCGGTGGCGGATGCACGGGAGAAATGGTTTCCAACGAAGGATTACTTTTCACGAATCACCACTGCGGTTTCGATAACATTCAATATCATTCATCTGTGGAGCATGATTATTTAAAGAACGGATTCTGGGCTATGAACCGCGAGCAAGAATTAGCTTGTCCGGGCTTAACCGCAACATTCGTTAAAGAAATGCGCGATGTTACGGAAGATGTTTTAAAAGGAATGATAGGCGTTGAAGAAAAAGATCGCGCCGCGAAAATGAGGGACTTGTTCAATGTCATTGCGAATAAAGCAAAAGAGGAAAACAAATGCGACGGATTCGTTCGGGGATTCAATTATAACACGCAATTCTTTTTAGTATTAACGAAGACCTACACAGACGTTCGTCTCGTGGGTGCGCCTCCTTCATGCATCGGCAAGTTCGGTGGAGATACCGACAACTGGGTGTGGCCACGTCATACAGGAGATTTTTCTGTTTTCCGTATTTATGCGAATGATCAGAATGAACCCGCTAATTATTCTTCCACCAATAAACCATTCAAACCCGCCCATCATTTTCCGATTTCGTTAAAAGGAGTGAAGGAGGGAGACTTCACAATGGTGTATGGTTTTCCGGGAAGAACCGAGCACTTGCTAACTTCAGCTGGAGTGGCATACAACCACGAGCAATTGGCTCCCATGCGCATTGACTTCCGTGAGAAGAATTTGGAAGTGATAAATGCTGCAATGAAGAGCAGCGATGAACTTCGCATTAAATATGCATCGAAGCAAAGCAGTGTTGCGAATGCTTACAAGAAATGGCAAGGACAAGAGTTAGGGTTGAATAAGTTCAATGCGATTCAATTGAAGAAAGACGAAGAAGCGAAGTGGTTGGAGATAGCGAAGCTTTCAAACAAAGAACTGGAATATTCTAATTTGCTTGCAAGCATAGATAAATTGTACAAAGACTATTATGGAGTGAACATTGCAGCTGCTGCTTATGCTGAATTTGTTTTCAATGGTCCTGAAGTTTTTCAGTTGTATCAAGATTTTAATGATATTTATGC
>JBIKZA010000079.1:0-8129 GCA_044354975.1 Flavobacteriales bacterium | reverse complement strand
TTCATCTTATCAAGATTACAACTTAGATTTTTCGTGGGAAGAAACAATTGTCAGTTGCATTCAATTTAGATCTTAAATATCCCAAGTAATTGTCAGTTCTTCGCTTGTAGGATGTGCTTGACATGCTAAAATATAACCTTGCTCAACTTCCTTTGGAGTTAGTGCGTGGTTAGCATCCATGCGCGCAGTTCCAGAAAGAACTTTGCATTGACAAGTTGTGCAAACACCTCCTTGACAAGAGTATGGCGCATCTAAACCAGCGTCAATAGCAGCGTTCAATATGGTTTCTCCATCTGGGTTTATTTCTAATTCGATAGTTTTTTTGTCTAGGGTAATAGATACTTTACTCATCTTGTTATTTGATTAATGTTGAAATTTCATTTTTTAAATTTTCCTGGTTCCAGTCCCAGCTGCCTAAATCACTTTTCACAATCTCGTGCTTTTCATTTAGCAAGTACGTAACAGGTATGGAATAAACATTGGCATCTTTCAGCTTGTTCACCCGGTAGATGTTGAATCCATATCGTTCGTGAAATGTCTTAACTTGATCTTCCCTGTCCTCTGTGATAAATACAAAGTTAATCTGTCTTCCAAGAGGAGTTTCCATAAAAGTTTTTATTTCGGGAAGTTCTTTGAGGCAAGGCCCGCACCAAGAAGCGTAGAAGTGAACGACAGTTGCTCCGCTGGTGAGCTCAGCTAGTTTGTGCTGAACCCCCGCACTATCAATAACGACAATAGAGTCTTGTTCAAGAGTAGGTACTGTTTTATATCTGAAATACATAAAAACTCCAGCACATATAAGTGCTATCCAAAGAAGTCTTTCAATAGATAAAACGCGCGCGAACTTTCTTGAATACCAATTGCTCATGTATAATCGATTTAATCTAGTTCTATATTTTCCACTTCTATTTCTAGTTCTCCAAGTGCGGCGAGGTATTCTTGAAATTCAGTCATAGACATGGGTTTGTAGTCAGCTGGCACCTCGAAAATTTCCGGGCTTAAATTCCCAGGTATAATTTCGCTCAATTCCCAAAAGGAATTTTTGTCCTGCTGAATGGAAACGATTAACCCCGGGGCAGAAGCTGTTTCAAACTGAAATGGAATTGCAGCGTATGAGGTTGAATACCACACATAGTTAGTGTCTATCTTTTGATCATCTGATTTGCTTTGTATTACCCCTGATTTGCATTCAAGTCCAGCTATGGTCAGCTTTTTAGAGCCTGACTCTAAGGAGAAGGAGTTTGTTTTTTCAATTTGAAAAAAGCTTTCACTTGTAGCTACAGCCATTTTGGTGTTAGAGATGTTAGCCAAAATGGTTGCTTCCTTTGATTTTAAATTAACAAGTAGCGAATAGCTTACAGGCGCAATTGAGTCTTCATTTCCCACAATTTCACCACGCCATAAATTTCCTTTTACGGAATATTTAATGTGAGAGATGCTGCTCGATTTTTCTATTCCATTGTAGGTGTTAAGCTCATAAACTAAAACGCCTTCGAATGCCTTGCTCTGTCCGAACGAGCATAGTTGAATGCACAAGAGAGTGAAAAGTAGTGTGATTCGTTTCATTAATAATTTAAAATTTCAGAAATGACAGTACTTACTTTTTCAGCATTCGGCAGCAGTGCCGCTTCTAAATCACTGTTCAATGGAATCGCAGGAGTAGGAGCACTTCCCAAAGTTTTTACCGGAGCATCTAAATATTCAAAACAGGTTTCTGAAATTTTTCCTGCAAGGGCTTGCGCGAAACTATTCATCGCTGGCTCTTCCGTCAACACAAGACATCTTCCGCATTTTTTAACAGCGGCAAAGACCGCGTTTTCATCAAGCGGCATAAGTGTGCGCAAATCTATAATTTCAACTTGACCATCGAAATTTTTCGCAGCGTTCATCGCCCAATGAACACCCATTCCGTAGGTAATAACTGCAATTGATTTTTTATGGTTGGAAGTGAGAACGGTATTCGCTTTTCCAAGCGGAACAATGTAATCCTCTGAAGGTTCAATGCTTTTCGCCATGTCAGTACCTTTCACCTTCGACCAATAAAGTCCTTTGTGCTCAAGCATGACAACCGGATTCGGATCGTAGAAAGCGGCTTTTAAAAGTCCTTTTAAGTCGGCGCCATTGCTCGGGTAAACAACTTTGATTCCGCGAATGTTACAGAGTACGCTTTCAACGCTACTACTGTGATAAGGTCCACCACTTCCGTATGCGCCAATGGGAACACGAACAAGGGCTTGCACGTTCCATTTTCCATTCGTTAAATAATAACTGCGAGCGGCTTCCGTAAATAATTGGTTCAGGCCAGGCCAGATGTAATCGGCGAATTGAACTTCAACAATAGGCTTCAATCCAGCGACGCTCATTCCAACCGTACTTCCAATAATGAAGGCCTCTTGAATGGGCGTGTTGAAAACACGATTGTCTCCGAATTTTTCAGCCAACGTTGCTGCTTCACGGAACACACCGCCTAAGCGCTTGCCCACGTCTTGTCCGTATAACAAGGCTTCCGGGTGCTTCCCTAAAATTTCTTGCATAGCGAACAACGCGCAGTCTACCATTACAGTCGCTTCTTTTCCTTGCGGTGCGCGCTCGCCTTTCTCTTCAGTAATTGGAGTAGGGGCGTAGGCGTGATCCATCAATGAAGAGGGAGAAGGATCCTCTGCATTCGCAGCTCGATCATAATCGCGTAAGATATTTTCACCAGCTTTCTTCCACACATCTTCCAACGTGCTGTCTGAAAATCCGAAATTGTTTAATTGTTTTTTGAATTTTGGAAGCGGATCTCTCTTCTCCGCTTCTTCCAAATCGTGTCTGTACCATTCCTTGCGAACACCCGATGTGTGGTGACCCAACAACGGAACTTTGCAATGCAGCATCCAAGGTTTACGCGTTTTGCGCATACTGGTCAAGATCTCTTGTATCGTGTTAAAACATTGAACGAAATCTGTTCCGTCGATACTCTTCACACGAATATTCGGATAGGCTTTAGCAAGGTTTGTGGCATCGCCCGTGCGGAATTCAGAAGCGTGAGCACTGATATCCCATTCGTTGTCTTGAACAAAAAACAACACAGGAAGCTGCTTCAAATTAGCCATGTGAAGAGCCTCGTTTACCTCACCTTCTGTCATAGCTGCATCTCCAATGGAGCAGACAACCACTGAAGGTATATCAGTGTCGTTCAATCCTTGAAGCTCTTTGTATTGAACACCCATAGCCACACCAACGGTTGGAATGGCTTGCATTCCGGTAGCTGAAGATTGATGAGGAATCTTCGGCATGTCAGGACGGTTGAGTGAAGTATGACAATAGTAAGTTCTTCCACCACTAAACGGATCGTCTTTCTTCGCGAAAAGCTGAAGCATGAGTTCATAGGGAGTCAGGCCAATACTCAACAGAATACTGTCGTCTCTGTAGTAAGCAGAAAGGTAGTCGTCTTTCGTTAGCTGAAGTCCAAGCGCAATCTGGCAAGCCTCGTGTCCACGCGAGGTTGCGTGCACATACTTCGATGTCACTTTGGAGTTCGTCTCGTACAAATCAGACAGCTGACGAGCCGTGGCCATTTTTTCGTAAGCCAAGAGCAAGGTGTCGCTATTCAAGTTCAGTTCGTTTTCCATGAAATTTTCTTTCGGACTGCAAGTTACAACAACGCGGTACTTCACAGAAACCGTTTTACCTTTGGAACATGCAATTTTTCAAATACCACGGCACGGGCAACGATTTCATCATGGTTGATAATCGTGAAAACGCATGGCAACCCACCGCAGAAGAGGTTGCGGAGCTTTGCGACAGGCACTTCGGCATTGGCGCAGACGGGCTAATTCTAATTGAAGGCGACGAGGAAACTGAATTCTACATGAACTACTTCAACTCCGATGGTTCTCAATCTTTTTGTGGAAATGGAAGTCGATGTGCAGTGGCCTTTGTGAAAAGTTTGGGTATGTTGGAAAAGGAAGAGGCTTCGTTCAGGGCCATTGACGGTTATCACGAAGCGAAGATTGAAGGAGAAGAAATTTCCATTCGAATGTCTGATGTTGCTGAAGTCATTGTTCGAAGTGAAAATGAATATTTTGTCAACACGGGTTCTCCGCACATCGTGAGGATGGTAGAAGATTTGAATATCGATGTAATAGAATTAGGAAGCGAAATCCGCTACAGTCAAGAGTTCGAGCAAGAAGGAACCAATGTGAACTTCTTGACCTTGTTGAATGAAGACGAAGCCATGGTTCGAACCTATGAAAGAGGAGTAGAAGGTGAAACACTTTCGTGTGGAACCGGAGTGACGGCATGCGCATTGGTGATGAATCAGTTATCGAACAGCGTCGGTCAAAAGGAAATTCATGCGCTAGGAGGAGACTTGATTGTTCGATTTGAAAAAACATCGAAGGGATATGAAAACATTTGGTTGTGCGGACCTGCGCAATTGGTTTATAAAGGAGAATGGACATTATGAAAAGATTTATTGCTTATTTAATTTTTACAGCGATTGCATTTAGCGCCAAGGCTACTGTGAACGAACACGAGGGTGAACTTCCTCGTATGTCCCTCCTAACTTGTTCTCCGGGAGAAGAGCTCTACACCTGCTTTGGACACAGCGCTATTCGGTACACAGACACATTGAATGGTGAGTGGGTAGATTTCGTTTTCAATTATGGAACTTTCGAATTCTCAGAAGGATTCTATTTGAAATTCGCAAGAGGGAAACTCAACTACATGTTGTCGGTTGAAGAATTTGCTGGATTCCAACAACAATATTTATTCGGAGGAAGGGGTATTTTCGAAAATGAATTCAAGCTGAATGCCGAACAAATAAGATCTTTGGGAGCTTTGCTTATTGAAAATGCAAAGAAGGAAAATAGGTATTTTCAATACGATTTCTTCTACGACAATTGCGCAACGCGCGTCAGAGATATTGTGTTGAAAGCCTTTCCGGAAATTCAACAAAATGAAAAAATATTTGCAAACCGACCAAAATTCAGACACGACATAGACGTCTATTTAGCACATCAATACTGGGCAGATTTTGGGATTGATTTAGTGTTGGGAATGCCTTGCGATAAAATACCAGAGGCTGGACAAACTTCTTTTTTGCCAGATAGTCTTCAGTCGAACATGATGGCTTGGACCATAAACGAAAAAAAGGTTTTAGGGAGAACACAGGAGTTACTCCCCGTTGATGATTCCTTGTTTGAAAAGCAAGCGCCTTCAGCAAAACCTATTTTGTATGTCACTCTATCAGCTTTGCTGTTCGGTGGATTCAGTCTTTATTTAGGTTGGAAGAAGCGTGGCTGGAATTTTTTAGAACGCCTATTCCTTGGTTTCTTCGGATTGCTTGGAGTTGTTTTGTTCGTCATGTGGTTCCTCACAGATCACACCACCACCAAATGGAACTTCAATATTCTATGGGCGAATCCAATGTTATTTAGTATTGTTTTTGCTCGACTAAATTCATTGAAAGCTTGGATTCAAAAATATGTCTATGTGCAAATGATTCTCTCGGCTTACGTGCTACTGGCAGTATACATTCCGTTAATCGGAATTCAAACGTTTCCCGATGAAATAGGTCCGTGGTTGATCGCACAATTGATTTTGTTGTATCGTTTTTCACGAATCACAAAATCTGTTAACGGATAGATTATATTTGATACCATGCACTCGAAAATTTATCTCTGCCTTTTTGCTTGTATAATTTTACTTTCGTCTTGCAAAAAAGACGAGCCCACCGTGTGGGAATCGAATTGGGTTGCACCTGTGGCTCACGGCAGATTAACGCTTTCCGATTTAACTGCTGACAACGGGTACACAGACAACGCAGGCATTTATCATTTGTATTTTGAAAAAATAATCTCAGGATTTGGAACGAGCGATTTGACTCAGATTCCAGACACCAACATCTCTCAGAAATTTGTTGTGCCTCTGAGCGGAGGACCTTTTCAAATTCCCGGAAACACCGCAATCATTACACAGAATCAGAACTATTCCGTTGAAACAAACGGCACCGGGTTGCGCATGGTGAAAGTGAAGTCAGGACAAATGATTGTCCATGTGAAGTCCTACGTGAACGCCTACTTGCATCCGAGCTTCACGCTTTACAATGTTTCGGAAGTTTATGGAAACAATACGGATATCGATTTCGCATTGACCCCCGGTAGCGCATCTTCTCCAACGGAAGGGTATTACACGTTAGACATGGCGAACAAATATGTCGTTCTTTCCGGCGCCTCAGGATTCGATTACAACAAGCTTTCAACGCATCTTGAAATTAAGACAGAATATGGAACCACCGCAGATCAGAATACGATATACGGACAAGATTCAGTGCGATTTGAATTGATCATGTCTGATCTCGTTATTGATTACGCTAAGGGTTATTTCGGTAATGATACCTATTCTTTCAACGAGACGTTCAGCCTTGCTGAAAGCGCGAACATGCCAACGGGATTGCTAGCGTTGGATCAGGCTTCGTTTGGATTTCATATGACACACAAAATGGGATTTGATGGTAAGTTGAAGATTGATAACGTAATGGGATTGAATACGTACATGAATACCGGTGTTCAGTTGGCAGGAGGGAATTTGTACAATCCATTTTTTATAACGCGATCCATTGATGAAGGAGGAACCGCTTCTGTTTCTAATTACGACATTGATTTGAATGAAGGGAACAGTAACATTACTTCGTTTATGGGAAGTTTGCCATATTCCGTTCTTTTTACCGGTAGTTTACAATTGAATCCGTTTGGAAACGTAAGCGATGGAAACGATTTCTTCTACGCGGATCAATTAACCGAAGCGAAATTGGTTGTAGATGTTCCTTTGCGATTGGCTGCCAGTGATCTTACACTTCGCGATACGTTGAATGTGGAAGTAACCACTGACGCGGTTCGTGTGAGTTCTTTAACCTTGGATATTCAGAATGCATTTCCAATGGAATGGAAATTAAATTTGACAACGTTGGGTGGAGTTGTTGTTGCTGAAGATTTAAATGTGTCAAGTGGAAACAGTATTGATGCATTGGCACTTTCAACTTCAAGCAAACTGGTGATTCCTATTTCTCAATCGCAATGGAACATTATTAAGTCGGAAGGAAAATTAATTCTGCAAGTCGTTTCAAACACACCGTCATTTCCTCAGTTGGTGAATCTCTACAATTCATATTTCATAGACGTGCGTGTGAAAGCAGGCGTTGTACTTAATGCTGAAGTAGAATGAAAAATATTCTAATTGTTTTCGTTTTCGCGCTCGCGAGTGCAATGTCTTCCGCACAGACATCATATCTCTGGCTAACAAAATCAGATACAACGGGAAAAGCATTCCGAGGAATTTTAGATCTTCAAGGAAACGCAACGTTGGGCAGTACCTTTTTAACGAAAGAGCTTGTTAAACCTTTCGTTGTGGGAGGAACTGTAACTGCGTCATCAAGAAATTCTGTTCTTGATGGAATGAAGGATTTGGGCGTGTTTGGAGGCAACGCAAATGTGCGGGCGCGATACTATGGCGGACGAGACAGTTTATTCGGAAGTGAAATGCTCGACTTGTATATTCAAGTTGGAAAGGGATATTTTGGAAGTGGAAGAATCTCGAAAGATGCCTTCGGATTAATTAGTAATGGGAATGCCAATTATCAAGGTTCGCGTGTTCCGTTGAATTCCATTCAAGGAGAAATGCAAGGGTTTCAATCCATTGGGTTTGGTGTTTACGACAAGAGAACGTTTAGTTCAATTGGAATTTCGATGGTAAACGGATTAAACTATCAAGCGTTTAGTATGTATCCTCCTTCTTCGTTTTACACTTCTGCAAACGCCGATACGTTACAATTGGATTATTCAGGCGAGTACATTCATTCAGCCCCATCAAGACCAAATGGAAATGGAATTGGATTCAGTATTGACGGAGAATATAATTTCGTTCGCGATAGAGGAGTTGACAAGAAGGAGGTTTGGAATACACTCGGTGTTCGAAATTTAGGTTGGGTGAATTGGAACGGACAAACTGAAATCGTTTCATTTGATTCAACAATTGCTTGGACAGGTGTAGATTTAAATGGAATCTTAAACGGCGATTCTTTGATGAATGGAGTTTCCGGATTTGCAGACACATTGGTGACCACTTCGCAAAAGGTTTCATTCTGG
>JBIKZA010000033.1:0-25291 GCA_044354975.1 Flavobacteriales bacterium | reverse complement strand
TCGATGCCTTCGAACCACGCACTGAGCTTTTCAATGTTCAATGCGCTTAATTCTGAAATGGTCTTTCCTGCTACTTTGAAATGATTCGCGGTGTCTTTCAAACGCGCACCGCTACAAGTAGGACAAGCCTTTTTATTCATGAAGGTCTCAGCCCATTTGCGTACCGCAGGGCTTCCGTCTTCTTCCGCATTTCTTTCAATAAATGCAATGAGCCCATCGTAGCGGGTGTTCATGGTTTGTCCGTTCGACATTTCCACTTCCACCTTATCGTCGGTACCGTATAGGATGACTTGAATGGCGTCTTCATCGACTACCTTCAAGGGTGTATTCACAGTAGCGCCGTACATTTTCAAAATGGCAGCCACCTGTTGGTTGATCCAAGAGTTCTTGTTTTCACCCAACGGAGTTATTCCGCCTTGCTTAACACTCTTTGAATTATCTGGAATTATTTTCTCAATGTCAATTTCCGCAACTTCACCCAACCCGCTACAGTAGCTGCATGCGCCGTATGGACTGTTGAAAGAAAAGAGATTCGGTTCGGGTTCAGGAAAGGAAATGCCTGAAGTTGGACACATGAGGTTCTTCGAAAAATGGAAGAGTTTCTCGTTGTCCAATTCCATCACCATCACATCGCCCTTCCCCATTTTAAGCGCGGTTTGAACCGTGGCTTTCAAGCGCGGATTGTTTGGTTCAACCGAAAAACGATCGACCACCAATTCAATGTCGTGAACTTTGTAACGATCGAGTTTCATGTCTTTCGTCATCTCCTTCAACTTGCCGTCTATTCGCGCACGCACATATCCTTGTTTCATGAGCGATTCGAAGAGCTCGCGGTAGTGACCTTTGCGGGCTTTCACTAACGGAGAAAGAATCGCGATTTTCTTCGCATTAAAATCTTTGGCTATTTTTTCAATGAGCTGCTCTTCGGTGAAGCGCACCATTTTCTTTCCTGTTGAAGGGCTGTAAGCGTCAGATGCACGCGCATACAGAAGACGCATGAAGTCGTAAACTTCAGTGATGGTGCCGACTGTAGAACGTGGATTGCGGCTAACGGTTTTTTGTTCGATGGAAATAACCGGAGAGAGTCCGTTTACTTTGTCAACGTCTGGACGTTCCATTTCACCCAAGAACTGACGAGCGTATGCGTTGAAGGTTTCCATGTATCTGCGCTGACCTTCGGCGTAAAGCGTATCGAAGGCTAACGAAGATTTTCCACTTCCAGAAAGACCGGTTATAACAACCAGTTGATTTCTTGGAATGGTAAGATCTATATTTTTAAGATTGTTTTCCCGTGCGCCGAGAATTTCAATTTTTTCCTCTTCCATAGTTAGTCACGCGCGGGAAGCACTTTGCCGCTGCATTTACCAAAACCCACTTTCACCCCATCTTGTTCAGCGTAACCGGTAATTGTAACGGTGTCTCCGTCTGCAATGAATGAACGCGTTGTGCCATCGGGCATTTCAACGGGCTTCGTTCCTTTCCATGCAATTTCCAGCATGCTTCCGAAAGAACCTTCATCTGGACCGCTAATGGTTCCGCTGGCCATCATGTCGCCGCAACGAATGTTACATCCGCCAACGGTATGGTGCGCCAATTGTTGGTTCATGTTCCAATACATGTGTTTGAAATTGCTGTTTGAAACGACTTGCTTCACGCCGGATTCGGTTTCAATTTCAACTTGAAGATTGATTTTTATATTCTTAATTCCGTTGTATTGCAAATATGGAAGAACCTCTGGTTCCTGCAATGGGCCTATTGTTCTGAACGGCTCTAGAGCATCTAATGTAACTATCCACGGTGAAACCGTTGATGCGAAATTCTTCGCTAAGAATGGGCCGAGTGGCACATACTCCCAGCGTTGGATATCGCGTGCACTCCAGTCATTGAATAGCATTAATCCGAAAATATAATCGTCGGCTTCTTGCGTTGAAATGCGCTCTCCCATTGGCTTTCCGTCGAATGTAATGAATGCCATTTCCAATTCAAAGTCAAGTTGTTTCGTTGGTCCGTAGGTTGGTTGAGTTTCGTCGGAGGCGTTTACTTGTCCGCAAGGACGCGTCACTGCTGTTCCGTCAACCACAATGCTAGAAGCTCTTCCATGGTACCCCACAGGCAGGTGTTTCCAGTTTGGCAGCAAGGCTTTCTCTGGATCGCGGAACATGGTTCCAACGTTACGAGCGTGATCCATGCTGCTGTAAAAATCTGTGTAATCTCCAATTTCAATGGGAAGATGCATTTGCACATCACTCATTTTAATCAGACATGAACGAAGTTCATCTTTCACCACAGCATCTTGATTGTTATTAAGCAAATCGGCAAGTCTCATGCGCAAAGCAGAGCAGGCTTTCTTGCCATGCTTCATCATTTTATTTAAAGAATGTGAGCGGTATTCTTCAGACCCGAATGGCAAAGCAGAAATATGATTTTGCTGAAAAACGCGAAAAATATCTAAGACATAATTTCCAATGGCCACACCCACTCGAAAATCTCCTCTTCCCGTAGAGAATATTCCGAAAGGAAGATTCTGTATAGGGAACTCAGTATTTTCCGCACCTTCAACCCAAGTCTTTTCGCTAAATGGAATGATATTTTTCATACGCTTTATTTTCACATCAAATGTAGTTCGCTTTTCGGTTCTTTCTAACTTGCGCTCGCATGAAAAAATCAACGAAGTATATTCTGGTTGGAACTGCACTTTTTCTGCTGAGTGTTCACTATTCGTTAAGCGCGTTGTATGCCTTTCGAAATGTATATAATTATCCGTCAGTAGAAGCTGTAGCGATAAAGTATGCCTACCCCCTATTCCATCAAGGATATAGCTTGTTCGTTCCAATGCCAGACTTCGACGATTTTATTGAAGTCCGCTACCATGAGGGCGGACAGTGGACATCGTTTCAGGAAATTGGAAAGTTGTATGAATATGATGTCGATAGTAAACTTCGTCAATTCGAGGAATTTTCAACGGCGAATTTGAATAATCAAATCGTGTATAACCTCTATTGGCAAGACGGTGTTCGTCAGCTTGAACGCATTGAACAATCTACCGATTACGGAAGATCCGTATATTTCTGTCAACGCCTAGAACGTGCCAAACGCAAGCTCACCCATTCGCATACCTACATTGATTCCATGCAGATTCGCTTGGTGTATCATTTTCATCCGTTGAACGGCGAGCAGAAGAACGATGTGTTTGAATTCAGTAAAGTTTTGGTTGAAATAGACAAATGAAAGCGCGGATAGATAAATATGTTGAAGGGTTATTTGTTCCCTATTCGTCCTCTTGGAACGAGCGCACTTTCGTGAGTTTGGTTTATGCGTGGTTTGTATTCTTTGCCTTCTGGAATTGGCAATCGGTGTGGTTAATTTGGGGGGAAGACAGCGTGTGTATTCGATACGGTGCAGGTGACACGCGATTAAATAATTTGGTGTATGCGTTAATGTACAATTTGAGTTGGTTCAAGCCGGTGTTTGTTTTTCATTTGGTGGTTTCCTTTTTCTCGATCTTTCATTTCAGAGGAGTCTTCTTCTTCCGCGCTGCCGCGTGGCTTTCAGCCTTGTGGATTTACTATGCTGGAATAAACGCCATGAATGCGGGGTTTGTGTATATGATGCTCTTAATGTTCTACTGCATCCCCTATTCTTCGAAAAGTTCAAAACCGTTTCGTTCATTTCTTTCTCGACTTTCCTTATTGGCTGCGGGAATTCAAGTGGGACTGATTTATTTCTACACTTCCATTTACAAACTTACCAGTTGGCAATGGTTGTCGGGTGAAGCCATTTATCAGACGTTCGTGAGCGATTGGTTCAGCAATGAAACGATTAAGAATTTCACCTTGGGGGCTCCCTATTTTATTTCGGTGATCTTCGCTTATATCATTATGCTCTTTCAGTTGTCATTTCCAATTATTATCAATTGGAAAAAGACTCGCAAATACGCTGTTATTGTTGGTATTTCCATTCACCTGTACATTGGCATTTTCATGCACATGTGGGATTTCGCGTTGGCGATGATGGTGCCTTACGTGCTTTTTCTTAATTCAAATTCGGATCCTCGGGAAATTTAGAGAGGATCTTTCCTTTTGGGCCCATGCGGTCCATGACTTCCTTCCAAACGTTGTTTTCTTTCGAATTCATGACCAACTTGGAAGGGACATTCACCACGAACCAAGACTTCGAGGTTATTTCTTCTTGAAGCTGTCCAATAGACCAGCCGCTGTATCCGACGAAAAAGCGAATGGCATTTTCTGGAAGTTTTCCGGTTTCAATAAGTTCGCGAATGCGAGCGAAATCTCCGCCGTACCAAACACCTTCCAATATGGGTGTGCTGCCTTCAATTTCTTCACCCAACGAATGAATGTAAAAGAGACTGTCGTTCTTCACCGGTCCTCCAAGGCTTACACGTCCGGGCATCTCTGGGAAATTAGCAATGATCTTGCTAATCGGAAGGTCTATGTAATTGTTCAACACAAATCCGAATGACCCTTCATCGTTGTTTTCACACAACAAAATAACGGTCCGATGAAAAAAAGGATCGCTGATGTATGGCTCAGACAACAAGACTTGTCCACGCTTCGGTACTGTATTTTCGTTGGGTTGAAAATTCACAGGGCTAAAATAGGAATTACTTACTTTCGCAACATGCGTTTTCAATTTTTAGTTTTTCTTTTCCTACTTCCATTTGTATCCCTTGCCCAACCTGGCGGAGGAGGCGGTGCAAACTTTCAACATTTCGGAGTACCCGGAAAAGATTATACTTCTGAACTGTGTCTGAAGCACATGAAGCTGCAACTCATGAGCGGCGAACGTTCTAACATAATCGATTCAGAACAAAAAGAAATTCGCAGTTTGAATCTCGAACACAACAGCTGGTCGTCTCGATACGCCGGACAAGAGTATCACCAATCTGAAAACCATTACCGCTTGGTTTGGAAGGAAGACAACGATTCCATGGTGGTGATCTTCACGAACCTTATGCCTGAAAACGGAGCAGGATATTCAGAGACGTTCGACAGTCTTGTCTTTATGCCCGGACATTATGAATTGCGCCTCTCGCAAGACCGTCGCATTCCGGGACATGAAAGTTTCACTCCGAGAACACATTTGAATTGGTTCAAGGAAATGGCCGCTACCGCTTATTTCCCAACACGTCCAACGTATTCCTTCTACTATTATTACAACGCTGCGCATCAAGAAAATTCGCAAGTCAGGTATGCTGATTCTGAACCTCATTTAATCAAGGCGCAACAAATGGCCGAAACTTTCGAGCAAAAAAAATTAGTACTCACGGAACGCATTCGCTTTCATCGTCTAAAATTCAATAATGAAACAGCCTTGAAACTTGCTTTAGAGCTAGACTCACTTTGTGGTTCTTTAAGTAGGATAGACAATTCTGCTTGCAATGTTCTTATTGAACTTTATACCGAGCGAAAAGAATACGAGAAAGCCCTTCCCTACTACACCAGACTTTCCAAACAATTCAACGACGATAGTTATTTGATTAACGAAGCGCTCTTCCTTGAAATGAAATTGAATCGCTCTGAAGAGGCCATTGCTATTTGTGAAATTCTGCTTAGTCGCATTCCCGAAGATCACATGAAAGAATATCCCATTGGAGCTTCTCCGCGTGCTGAAACCATTCTGCACATTGGCGAAATCTTTTGGCATGCGAACAAACAGAAAGAAGCAAAATTCTATCTAGAACTAGCCGTTCAAGTGGGTGCATTCCACACTAGCGACGATCGCTATGTGAACTTATTCGAAACCTACATTGAAAAATTTCCAACCGAAACAACCTTCTACATCTGCCGCGCCGCTGCTAACATTGGAAGAGCGCCTTATCTCGGTTGGGGAAACATGACGCGTATTGCTTGCACGGAAGCTATGGAAGATTGCGACAACGCAATGAGATTGGGTAGAAGAGACTTCTTAGTCTATTATACCAAAGGTGAAGCCATGCAACTTGTTAAGAAAAATGAAGAGGGGCTGAAAGTCGCCGACGAATGCATTCGGCTTGAACCAAAAGACCCAAGAGGATACTTGCTGAAGAGCATGTTCTATAACGACATCCGCACCGAAGATGCCATGAAAAAAGCGGAAGAATACCGCATTGAATTTCGCAATAGACTCACCACCTTTCGTTTCGATTTTCATTATTAGAAAATTCAACGTGTATGCGCCTTGTCGCGTTATCTTTGCCGCATGGATGAATCGAGACTTTCTGCCCTTCGTGCCGAGTTGAACAAAATTCACAAATGGCCAAGCAAGTACATGTTTAAGTTTATTGTCCCTTCATTCGAAGAGCGCGTAACGGCAGTGAAATTGATCTTTGGTGAAAGTGCGCATTTCGAAATGAAGTGGAGTGCAAACGGAAAATACACCTCTATTACTGTTCACGCCATGATGTTGAGCGTTGACGAGATTTTCGAGAAGTATGATGAGGCTGCTAAAATTGAAGGAATAATAAGTTTATAATATGAAGACAATTGAATTGTTAAAAAACGTATTGTTAGTGTCTTTGCTCGCCATGCTAACGTATGTGTTGTATAAGCGCATGTTGCATGTGATGCGCAAGCAGCATGTACAGGAGAAATTTCCAGCTCTTCCGAATCAATTGCATTGGACAGAATCTGGCGAAGGACAAATTGCGTTGAAGCTGAGCATGAAGATGCATTTAGACATTCAAATCTTCAATTCAGAAAATGCATCCATTCTAACCCTTGCCAGCGAAGAGTTCCCGAAGGGAGATCATATTTTCACTTTTGAAAAGAGTCAATTTTCTTCCGGAAAATATTACTACAAAATTGTTTCTCCGAACGAACAAGCTTCTCAATACTTCAACATCTAATGTCGTTACGCATTGTCTTTCTTGGAACGCCTGAATTCGCGACAACCTCGCTGAATACCGTGCTGCAAAGCAAACACGAAGTGGTTGGCGTAGTGACAGCTCCTGATAAACCCGCAGGGCGAGGACAGCAGTTGAACGAAAGCGATGTGAAGAAGTTCGCGGTTCAACACGGATTGAATTTGTTTCAACCCGAAAAATTACGTGAAGAGCATTTCATTCAAGATTTGAAAAACCTGAATGCCGATTTATTCGTCGTTGTCGCTTTCCGTATGCTTCCTGAAGTGGTTTGGAACATGCCTCGATTGGGCACATTGAATTTGCACGGTTCCCTCCTTCCGCAATACCGCGGAGCTGCTCCTATTCAATGGGCGGTCATGAATGGCGAAACGGAAACCGGATGCACGACCTTCCGATTGAAGCATGAAATAGATACTGGAGAAGTATTGGGTCAGCATAAAATATTGGTTGGTCCGAATGAAACAGCGGGAGAATTGTACGAGCGCATGATGCACGAAGGAGCTGAATTGTTGGTTCGAAGCATTGATCTTTTGGAAGAAGGAAAGGTTCAACCAATACCGCAAGAAGAACTTATTACCAGTGAATTAAAGCACGCACCTAAACTTTTAAAAGAAGACGGAAGAGTCCGATTGACGGACACTCCAGCCTTGGTTCACAACCGTGTTCGCGGCGTGACTCCCTTCCCTGGAGCCTTCACTACCTTTCAAGGAAAGACCTTAAAGATTCACAAAGGCCTTCCAGAAGAAACCGAACATTCATTCGAGTTAGGTTCTTTTCATTCCGACAACAAAACGTTTTTGAAGTTGGCGGTGAATGGCGGTTATTACAATCTTTTGGAAGTTCAGTTGGAAGGGAAGAAACGGATGGCGGTGGATGAGTTTTTACGCGGGACTTCGTTAAGTTAAGAAAAGGTCAGAGAAGGGAAGAATGGGTAAGAAAAATAAATCTCATTCTCATTCTGTTTCTGTTTCTCATTCTTAAGAAATTCTGTATTGAACATCCCATTGTGAATATGCTTTCAGTTCAGGAAGTTTCAATGAAATAAAAAATGTATTTTTGAAATCTAAATCTTAATACTATGTCAAGTCAATTACTCAAAGGCAAAAAAGGAATTATCAGTGGTGCGTTAAACAACATGAGTATCGCATGGAAAGTGGCTGAACGTGCTGCAGAAGAAGGCGCTCAGATTGTTTTAACCAACGCTCCAATTGCTATGCGCATGGGTGAAATCAACGGCTTGGCTGAAAAGATTAACGCTCCAATTATTGCTGCCGATGCAACAAGCGAAGGAGATTTAGAAAATTTGTTCGACAAGTCTATGGAACACTTCGGTGGAAAAGTAGACTTCGTTTTACACAGCATTGGCATGTCTCCAAACGTTCGTAAAGGACGACACTACACCGATTTGAATTACGAGTGGTACAAGCAATCGTTAGATGTAAGCGCTATGTCGTTGCACAAGATGTTGGCCACTGCTTATAAGAAAGACGCCATTAGCGATTGGGGAAGTGTTGTTGCATTGAGCTACATTGCTGCTCAGCGTACGTTCCCAGATTATTCAGACATGGCAGATGCGAAGGCGTTGTTGGAAAGCATTGCGCGCAGCTTCGGTTACCACTACGGTGCAGCGAAGAAAGTGCGTATCAACACCATTTCTCAATCTCCAACAGTTACCACTGCTGGATCAGGTGTAAAAGGATTCGACGGCTTCATCAGTTTCGCTGAAGAAATGTCTCCACTTGGAAACGCAGACGCATTGGCATGTGCAGACTATTGCATCTCGTTATTCAGCGACTTAACTCGCTACGTAACCATGCAAAACCTCTTCCACGACGGCGGCTTCTCATCAACCGGTGTAACTCCTCCGGTGATTGAGCGATTCACGAAATAATAGAACTTCGCTATTTGAAAACCTGCGGTTTTATTCCTACTTCGTAATGGGAAAACCGTAGGTTTTATTCATATTTCATAATTCCTACTAAGTAATTGGAACTGCTTTGCTTTGCACTCGCTCTGCGAGCGACATCCGAAATGCCCCCAGTGTAGCTGGGGGAAATGTTTCAAATTTAATTTCGATTCAAAAAGAAGGGCCCTTCAGCGAAGATGATCAAGAACCTCATTTATAAAACCATCCATTCTAGAAAAGGCAAACCATCGCTTCCCCAAATCCTTGAGTGAGGCTCCAAGATGATACAACTCATTTTCATCAAGTATCAAGAATCTATCATGAGCATAAAGCGAGAGGAAATGCACTTGAATGTTTTAATATATGGAACCGGTCGCAATTTGCGACCAGTTCATTTTTTTCTAAATTGTTTAATTGGAAAAACTGCGGTTTTATTCCTACGAAGTATTTGGAACTGCGTTATTGGAAAATCATTTGAATTCACTCGCCAATATTGCTTCGCAAACAATCTTTAAATCATTCAATTCAAAAGCAGTGTGATAAATGCGCTCCAACTTCACATTGTGATATTCGTGAATAATGAAATTCCGAAACGACTTCGGTAAGAACCATGGGAATTTATACCGCCGGAGTATTTGAGGAGATATTGTTCCCACAGCTTCTCCGATAATGAGGAATTGATATTGAACAGCACTGTGAAGCATGACGTCATTTTCAAATTCAAGCAAACTTTTGTCTTTAACAAACGCTTCAATTATTGAAATAGAATTCAATATATCTTCAACCCTTTGCTTGTCTCTTGCTTTTGACATAAACAACCTCTTTTTCTCGAACTACTTCCAATTCCGCCTGAGGCTTTAAATGACCTTCTTCAATCAAATCCACTTTTCGATTCAATAATTCTTCCAATTCGTGCTGCATTTTGAGAATGTCGAACATCGATATTTTCTTCTTCGCAACAAACTGAATCAACAAATCAATATCACTCTTCGCTGTTTCTTCATTTCTCACAAATGATCCGAACAAACTCACTTTTGCAACTGCAACTTGCTTGGCGAAGTAGGTCTGAACTGTCTTTTTAATTTGTTCCTTTTCTGAATCGTGTTTGGTTTTATAAACGACTTGCTTTTCCAACAATTTCAGAATAGACATTGCATCGTCTTCATGCTCCAATTGCTTATACAGCTTTTCAGCCATAAAAATCTTGTGCAACTCCTGAACATCTCTCTTGTATAGTTTCGCCAATTGTGTAAGCACCCCTCTCGTAACCGGACGCTTTCCATTCTCCATCTTACTCAATATGGCCTGGTCAATTTCCAAATACGCAGCAACCTCCCGCAAGGTTCTTCCACTTTCCTTGCGAAGCTCACGTAGATGCTCGCTAATATTAATTTTTGACAATTTCATTCTTGACAAATATAGTCAAGGAACTTCGTTGTTCTTACTTCGTAATTGGAAAATCGGAGATTTTATTCCTACTACGTAATTGGAACTTCATTTCTCTATATTATTTCAACATTATAAACCGATTCGCCATGCATATAACATAATCGAATGGATAGCTCAGTTTACCAACTTCTCCCGTCACAGTATATATTGCATACGACTGTTGTATCCCCTTTGAATTAGCGACAAAATTTATTCGATATTCAAAATCACCTGTCTTCATAATATTACTAAGAAAAATGTCTTTCTGTTTCTTGGGTTTTGAACACAAAAAGTACTCACCTTCTTTAGATATGAAATAAATCGCATCTTCAGTAACTCTTAATTGAACCGAATCTTTAGTCGAATAATAATCCTTGCCCAATCCGTCTTCAATCAGAGGATTACTAATATCAAAAAAACTAACCTTTGCATTTTCGTGTATTTTATATTCATCATTCGCATTTTTAGTTATGAATGATGCGCCAAGATTTAAAGAACCGTTTGAATAAAAATAAGATTCGCCTGCAACAGAAAAATATCTGTCCTCTGGAATAAAATAAAAAAGATATTTTATTTCATATTGACTACCAATCTTATGTAGCTCATAAACCCTATACTCTGAAGTGTAAGTAAAATTTCCATGCTTAAAACCAATAATATTCTTCTGATCTAAACCAATATCCCTTCCACATCGAAAGCAAGATGTTATTACTCCATAATGACCTGGCTTATATTCTTCAATTTTTACAATTTTTTCTTTACTGGTTTCACTATTCATTTTCACAAGACTAACAAGAGAGTCTTTTGGCGGAATATTTCTGCTTACGATACATTCATGAACTTCAACTTCTTCAAGAGACCCTTCAAGACGACTATAAAGACCTATAATTTTGGAAGAGTCAATAAAATCAGAAGCATCAAAATATGGCAAATGATACACTGATGTAACGTCACCTTTTTCGTAATAGATTAAATTCGGCCAATCTTCATTCTTCTCCGGACCAATTTCTTGATTAAGGTAGACCCCCGTTTCATTCAAATAAACAATATCAGCGCAAGAACTGAACGAAAAAATCGTAATAACGACAAAAAACAATTTCAGTAATTTATTCTTCATTAATACACTTTTTATATATGTGTTTCTTTAAAAGTGAGATATTCGTTTTATTCAATTTTAAAAGTAAGAAAATATTCAAGTCATGCATTGTCAAAGTGTATCAATTTTCTCCTTTCCAAGAACCAGAGAACTTCGTAATTGGAAAATCGTTGCTTTGAGCTCGCTCTGCGAGCGGCATCCGAAATGCCCCCAAGGAACTCTGTTGTTGGAACTTCGTTGTTAGAACGTCGAAGACCCTCGTTGCTTGCAACCTTCGTCCATAGGACCCTCGCAACGATGTTGACCTCGAAGCAATTCGCCATTGAATAACCAGCATATAAACTGCATATAAAAGTTAGTGCGTTTTCCAGATTAGCGAAATAGGTTTGTGATATGAAATCAAATTCAAAAAAGTCAGAAATGAATTTTGTGAATAATACCAATTTTGGGTATTTTTACAAAAATCAGTTGACCATGAGCAAAAACACTTCCATCACTTTCGGTACTTATTTCGAACAGTTTATTCAAAACACATTAAAGGAAGGTCGCTACAAGAACGCCAGTGAAATTGTACGCGCTGGATTACGACTGCTTGAAGAAGAAGAAAATAGATTGGCAACATTGCGCAATTCCATTCATGAAGGAATCGCCAGTGGAACGGCAGAAGATTTCAATCCCAATGAGCACTTAAAAAAGTTGAAGTCTAAAAAGAAATAGATAAATCAATAGAAGTTGTTCGTGTTCTTCACGAGAGTATGGATTTGAAAGGAAATTGGAACTTCGCTGTTTGAACTTCGTTGTTGGAACTATGTTGTTAGAACTTCGTTGTTCCTCCCGATAGCTATCGGGATCGTAATGGGAACTGCGTTGCTGTGAGCTCGCTATGCGAGCGGCATCCGTAATGCCCCCACTGGAGGTGGGGGAAAAAAATCAAAAGTGCTTGATTGCCCTTCAATGTGGTATTTTTGCATGAGATGCAAGGAAAAGGAAAACGAATAGCAGTTATAGGCGGAGGAGCAGCAGGAATGTTCGGTGCTATACGTTTGGCGGAACTGTTGCCAGAAGCGGAGGTGATTGTTTTTGAAAAAAGCAAAAACCTGCTCAGCAAAGTGAAAGTAAGCGGTGGCGGAAGATGCAACGTTACACACTCGTGCTTCGAACCGAAAGAACTGGTGAAGTTTTATCCCCGTGGAGGAAAGGAATTGCTCTCGCCGTTCTTTTCGTTTCAACCTTCAAACATGATATACTGGCTCCTCGATCGCGGTGTGGAAACACATACCGAAGACGACGGACGCATGTTTCCTTCCACCAATAAATCGCAAACCATTATCGACTGCTTCATGAATGAAGCGGAAAAGCTCGGTGTTCAAATTAAAACCGAATACGCTGCAGACCTCTCCTTCCTTCAATCGTACGACGCGGTTTTAATGACAGCCGGTTCCAGCGAACTGGTTTGGAAAGACCTTGAAAACCACGGTGTGCCTTGCGTTCCGCGTGTCCCTTCCCTATTCACCTTCCACATAAACGACAAATCGCTTCATGAACTTTCAGGCATCTCTGTGCCACTTGCACAGCTTGAAATTCTCGACACCAAAATAAAAACGAGCGGCCCGCTTCTCATTACCCATTGGGGAATGAGTGGTCCGGCTGTGCTGAAAGCCTCTGCCTTCGGAGCTTTGGCGCTTGCAGAAAAAAATTACGAAGCGAACATTCGCATCAACTGGATCAACCAATCGTTCAACGACACACTCGATGAATTGAAAGATCTTCGAGAGAGTCATCCGAAGAAAATGTGCGTCACCTTCAACCCGTTTCAACTTTCTTCACGCTTGTGGAACTGGCACTTGCAACGCGCCGACCTCTTCCTGAAAGACTGGGCCAACAGCAGCAACAAGGCCATTGAGGAATTGGCGAACTCGCTCACGCGTAGCGTTCTTCCTCTGACTGGAAAAAGTACATTCAAAGAAGAATTCGTGACGGCCGGAGGAGTGGATTTGAAGCACGTGAATTTTCAAACCATGGAACACAAGCTGGTTCCGAATTTATATTTCGCTGGAGAAGTCTTGAACATTGATGCGGTTACAGGCGGATTTAATTTTCAAGCAGCATGGACCACCGCATGGATTGCAGCGCAAGGAATTGCAGATAAATTAGCCGAATGAGTCACGAAGAATACATGGAAATTGCGCTCGAGCTGTCGCAATACGGAATGGGACACGTTGCCCCAAACCCTATGGTGGGCTGCGTGATTGTGCACAACGACAAAGTCATTTCAAAAGGATATCACACCGCATACGGAGAAGCTCACGCAGAAGTGGAAGCCATTCTTTATGTAGAAGACAAAAGCATTTTGAAAGAATGTACGCTCTACGTCACCCTCGAACCCTGCGCGCATTTCGGTAAGACTCCCCCTTGCGCAAACCTCATTACTGAAATGGGAATTCCTCTCGTAGTCATTGGAACACGCGATCCTTTCAGCGAAGTAAATGGAAGAGGCATTGAGCATTTGAAAGCACACGGCGTTGATGTCATTGAAGGAATTCTGGAAGATGAATGTCGATTTGTGAATCGTCGCTTCTTCACCTTCCATGAAAAAAAACGTCCGTATATTATTTTGAAATGGGCACAAACCGCCGATGGATTCATGGACAAGATTCGTGAAGAAAACGAGCGCGGCTCCTTCCCTATTTCCTCTTCTGAATCTAGACAGTTGGTGCATCAATGGCGCAGTTTGGAACAGGCTATTCTGGTTGGACCAACAACAGCACTAAACGACGATCCGGCATTGACCGTTCGTTTGGTGGAAGGCGACAATCCAATTCGCATAGTGGTCGATGAAAAAGGATGTCTTCCCGAAGAGCTTCAGTTGTTCAACAACGAAGCGCGAACCATTGCCTTGGTGGGAAACGGAATTCAAGCGAGATACAACTGCGAAATTCTTCCACTTGAAAAATCGGGTGTGGAGGAATGGATGCGTGTCTTGCACGAAGCGAACATTCAAAGCATTCTGGTGGAAGGCGGCGCAGGCATACTGAATACGTTTATTGAAAGTGGCATGTGGGATGAAATGCGCGTATTCACTTCCAACAATAATATTGAAACCGGATTGAAAGCACCCCTTCAAAAAGGTAAGCCCTATTCTGAAAAGTACATTGGCGTAGATCATTTAACGGTTACAGTAAACAAATGATCTACCTCATATTTAGTGTCATCACGAACGCCGCAATCTATTGGCTCTTCAAATACTTCGAGCAAATTGAAGCGAAGATTTTCGAGACCATAGTCTTCAACTACATCGTTGCTTTTACTTGCGGAATATTCTTCGTCCCGAATGTCCATGAAGCCATGTACAGCGCCTTGCAATTTCCAATTTGGAGTGTTGCAGGACTCATCATGGGTTCGCTCTTCATTTCCGTTTTTTACTTCATGGCCATAACAGCCAAGAAGTCTGGCATTGCCATGGCCACACTCAGTTCGAAGATGTCATTGGTCTTAGCCGTTATTGTTTTAGCCTTTTTAGGTGAAGGAGAAATCACGCTATTGAAAGCCATAGCCCTGCTCATTGCCATGTTCGGATTGTACCTCTTCAGCGTAGACCGAAAAAGCAAGTTGAGCAAAGACATGCTCTTGTATCCGGTTGTGCTTATGCTTGGAAGCACGAGCATCGACTTCAGCATTGCGTATTTTCAAGGCTTCACTACCAATCAGAATGAACTTTCGCTCTTCACCTGCATGCCTTTCATGGGTGCGGGAATCATTGGTATCAGCATCTTGATTTACAAACTCGCTTTCCGAAAGGAAAAATTCCCATTGAAAGAATTAGGCACAGGAACATTACTCGGATTGGTGAACTACGGCTCGATCTTTTTTCTTGTTGAATTGTACCACAGCGGTTGGATGCCTGAGAGCACAATATTGCCGATCAATAATCTGTTAGTCTTGGTAATTGGATCAATTGGCGCGGTTTTTATTTTCAAAGAGAAACTCAACCGAAGAAAGATTCAAGGTTTGGTAATTTGTATCCTCGCATTAATACTATTATTATGAAATTAAAAATTGTTCAAGCCTTATCGGTTTTCATTGTTCTAGTTGGAAGTGCAATTTGCTCGAACGCAAACGCCCAAGCTTTCACTGCAGCCCAGCTCGATTCAGCAAACACGGCAAAGTCTATTACTCAACTTTCTTCCGAAGAAAAGAATGTCATAAAGCTCATCAACTTAGCGCGCATGTATCCGAAGCAATTCGCGAAGAATTATGTCGCGAAATACGACGAGAAGAAAACAGGATTCGATTACGGACCGGCTTATGCAAAAGACAAAGCTTCGTTAATTACAAACTTGAACGCTTTAAAACCATTGAAGCCTTTAATCTTCGATAATGAAATGTATGATTTAGCGAAATGTTGGTGTGTAGAATCAGGTAAATCAGGAGCCATTGGTCATAATCGTAAAACATGTAAATCGGGATACAACGGCGAATGTTGCAGCTACGGATTCAGTGGAGCGTTGGATATTGTCATGCAATTGATGATCGATAACGGGGTTCCTGGTTACGGTCATCGTAAGATTATTCTCACCCCCTACTACACTAAAATTGGAATCAAGAACGGATCGCATAAAACGTATTCGTTTTGTTCGGTGATAGATTTTAAGCTATAAAAAAGGCCGCTCTCGCGGCCTTTTTCGTGGTCTTATCAAAAAATTATTTCGACATCTTCTCAGCTAATTTCAATGCTTCGTAAAGGTTTACAACCTTACCTGATTTTGAAAGCTTTCCGAATTTAATCTTCTTCTCTTCGTCACCTGGCATTACAACCTTTTGCTTCTTGTAAGAAATTCCAGATTTGATAATAATCTCGCGAACTTGAGTTCCAGAAAGATTTGGATAGTAAGAAAGAATTGCCGCAGCAACACCAGCCGTAACCGGAGAAGCCATACTTGTTCCGCTTAATGGACCGAATTCGTTGTCTAGGATAGTTGCGTAGATATCTACACCCGGAGCGTAAATGTCAACGGTCTTATCGCCGTAGTTAGAGAAGTCTGCTGACAAGTGATCAATAGAATTGTCGCTCGCACCAATTTCCAACCAAGTTGAACAAGTCTTTCCGTTTGCATAACGTGGAGTTGGGAAATTGTCTTTCGAATCAATATCCTTCGCGTCGTTACCTGCAGCGTGAACCAACAATACTCCTTTTGATTCAGCATACATAACCGCTTCGTCCACAACATCCTTATTCGGAGAATGAGATTTCCCGAAACTCATGTTAATGACACGTGCACCGTTATCTGCCGCATAACGAATCGCATTCGCAACGTCCTTGTCGCGCTCGTCTCCGTCTGGCACACAACGAATAATCATCAATTGAGCAGTCTTACAAATGCCGTCCATTCCTGTTCCGTTGTTAGTTGCACCAACAATTCCTGCAACGTGTGTTCCGTGGAGCGCTTCAGGACCATCAATGTGATTGTTACCGTAGTTGCGCTCACGTGGATTGCTGTAATCGTCACCCACCATGGTACGCGGATTGAAATCTACATTGTACGAATACTCCAATTGCGTGTTGTAATAACTCGCATATTCTTCTAAGTTAATGCCGCGCATCATTAGGTTAAGAACCATTCCCTTTGCTGCTTTCCCTTCATCATCGGTTGGATCGTAAGCCGCCAATTGCTCTGTGGTAAAATCGTTACCCAAAGCCATAGCCAAGATTTCCTTATTCGCTTTAAACGTTGTCAAGAAAGCGTTGAATTGCGCCGCTTCTTCTTTCACTACATTTACACGTTTTTCGAATTCTACTTTTATCTTTTCGTATTTCGCGAAATCTGTTTTGTCTGCTGCGGTAATAGAAGAAGCATCTTTTCCTTCGAAACGCTTTGCCAATGCTCCATATACACGAGTGAATTCTAAATTGTCTTGCTTCACATCGCCACCTTTTCCACCAATGAAACTCCATCCGTGAACATCGTCGATGTATCCGTTCTTGTCATCGTCAATTCCGTTGTTTGCAATCTCGCCTTTGTTGGTCCAGATATTCGCATTTAAATCTTTGTGGAAAGTCTCCGACCCGCTGTCAATAATTGCAACTACTACTGGTGTAGCAGTCTTTCCTTTTTCCGCCATGTATGCATGCGCCTTCACAGCACTCACTCCAGGAAGCCCGTCAGTAGCCATGTCTGCATGTTGCCACTGTGTTTGAATGTCTGCGTTTTGAGCAGTAACCGCGAACGGTATAAATAAAGCAGAGAAAACAAAAGAAGCGATTCCTTTCGAGAAGAAAGAATTTTGCTTCGAATTCAAAATTGGTTTGTTCATATGTGTTTAGTTGATGTTGCGAAATAAGGAAAGAAAGTTCGGATTATTGCTTCATAATATAAAAAAATATGTCATTTCCATCAGATCTAGAAATTGCACAAGCGTGCAAGATGAAGCACATCAATGAAATTGCTTCGAAGCTGAACATAGATATCGACGATCTTGAGCATTATGGCAAGCATAAAGCAAAGCTACCCTTGCATTTGATCAATGAAGAAAAAGTTAAGCAAGCCAAACTTATTTTGGTTACTGCAGTAACGCCTACTCCAGCCGGTGAAGGAAAAACAACCACTTCCATCGGATTGAATGAAGGGTTGAATAAACTGGGAAAGAAAGCCGTTGTTGTTCTTCGTGAGCCTTCATTGGGTCCTGTTTTCGGAATTAAAGGGGGAGCAGCTGGAGGCGGATACGCGCAAGTGGTTCCGATGGAAGACATCAACCTTCACTTCACCGGAGACTTTGCTGCGATTGAAAAAGCAAACAACTTGCTTTCAGCTTTAATAGACAACAATCTTCAGAATAAGCAAGGAAACCTCGGGTTGGATCCAAGACTTATTTATTGGAAGCGCGTGATGGACATGAACGACCGTTCTTTGCGGAACATTACCATTGGCTTGGGTGGAACCGGAAACGGTATCCCTCGTCAAGATGGATTCAACATTACTCCTGCTTCTGAGGTAATGGCTATTCTTTGCATGAGCAAAGACCGTGAAGATTTAAAGAAAAAATTGGGTAACATCTTCGTTGGATTCACTTACGATCGCAAGCCAATCTATGCGCGCGATTTGAAGGCGGAAGGTGCTATGGCTCTTCTTCTGAAAGATGCTATTATGCCAAACTTGGTTCAAACATTAGAGGGCAATCCTGCCATCTTACACGGAGGACCATTCGCAAACATTGCACAAGGAACCAACACGATTATGGCTACGAAGATGGGAATGTCTTTGGCAGACTACGTGGTTACTGAAGCTGGATTTGGTGCCGATTTAGGCGCTGAGAAATTCATGCATATCAAATGCGGAGCTGCGGATATTGCTCCAGATGCAATTGTTCTCGTTGCAACCGTTCGCGCTTTGCGTCACCACGGTGGTGCGAAAAAAGAAGAATACAACACTGCAAACATGGAGCGCGTAACCAACGGTTTCGCGAACTTAGAGAAGCACATTGAAAACTGTAAGAAGTTCGGTATTACTCCAGTTGTCGCGTTGAACCACTTCCCTACCGATTCACAAGAAGAGATTGATTTCGTTATTGCGAAATGCGCTGATATAGGGGTGAAAGCTGTTGTAGCAAGAGGTTTCTCAGATGGTGGAAACGGTATGACGAATTTGGGTGAAGCGGTTTTGGATGTGATTGAAAACGGAAACAACGAGTTCCGAAGATTGTATTCCAACGATCAACCTGTAAAGGAAAAGATTGAAATCATTGCGAAAGAAATCTACGGTGCTGAGCGCGTGAACTACACGAAAGAAGCGGAAGGAAATCTTCGTACGATAGAAAAACTGGGCATCGCAAACTTCCCAATTTGCATGGCGAAGACGCAGAAGTCTTTTAGCGACGACGAGTCGAAGATTGGTCGTCCAACAGGATTCACCATTACGGTTCGTGAGTTCGAATACGCTGTTGGTGCTGGATTCATTATCCCAATTTTGGGTGAAATGATGCGCATGCCTGGATTGCCTGCAGTTCCTGCGAGTGAGCATATGGACATTGACAACAACGGTGTAATAACAGGATTGTCTTAAATCATGAAGGCTTCTTTAAACTACCAAGCATTGAAAAACGGTCAACCGGTCTCCGATGCCTTGGTGGTTGAAGTGCCTGTTCAATTATTTATTGAAGGAGAACCGCTAACGGTTTCCATGTGCACGCCCACTCACATTCGTGAATGGGCTTTTGGAATTTTATTTACCGAAGGAATTATTCGCTCTGCTGAACAAGTCCTTTCTTATTCTGAAGAAGAAGTCGATCATCAGATAACCATTCGAGTTTCATTGAATAATGCCACACAAGCCATTACGAACAAACGTTCGTTGCTTAGTGTTTCGGCATGTGGAATTTGTGGGAAAACGGCGTTTGAGCCCCCGACACTTCGTGATGACCGCAAAGCGGATGACGAGCAGAGCTCGATGACACTTCGTGATGACGAACGAAGTTCGATGACACTTCGTGATGACGAACGAAGTTCGATGACGCTAAGCGATGACCGCGATGCGGATGACGAGCAGAGCTCGATGACGCTGCGCGAGGGTATGGCGAAAATGATGGTTCAGTTACGAGGGGTGCAAACGTTGTTTGAAGAGACCGGAGGATGTCATGCTGCTGGGGTGTTCAACAAGAATCAAGAATTGCTGTTCGCAAGCGAAGACATTGGACGACACAACGCCGTAGATAAAGTTGTTGGATCATTGGTCATTCACCAACAACTTCGAGAAGCGAAGTATTTAATGGTCAGCGGAAGAGTTTCGTATGAAATTGTTGCGAAATGCTTCGCGGCAGGAATACCCAATCTAGCGGCTGTTTCTTCTCCTTCATCCTTAGCCGTTGACTACGCAAAAGAATTAGGCATATCTCTCTTTGCCTTCTGCAGAGAGAATCGCGTTACCCAATATGCCTAAATAAAAATGCCCCTTCCGAAGAAGAGGCATTATTAATTATTATTCCAAATTTATTTTACCACAGGATAAACCTTAGATAAAGTTAAATCAAAAATCAAAGTTGAAAAACCAGGAATGTCTCTTGTTCCTCTGTCACCGTAGGCTAACTTCGAAGGTAAAAACAATCGTATTTTTCCTCCTTCTTTAACTTTTTGTAATCCTTCCTTAAATCCAGGAATGACCTCGCTCAAATTGAAAACTACCGCTTTACCCGCTTCAGAAGCATCAAAGCTCTGTCCATTAGAAAATTTACCTATATATTCAACACCAACCGAATCAGTTGATGTCGCGTAATTTCCATTACCTTCTTGTAAAATAATGTACATTAACCCCGACTCAGTGATTTGAATTCCTGGAGTATTTGCTTTTATTGAATCTAAAATTGCAGTTTCTTTTGCATTTTGAACTCTGAGAAAATAGGACTGAATAAACATATCTGCTTCCTCTGGGTCCATTCCCGCGGCGCCATCAGCAGCTTTCTCGAAAATATCATAATTAATTAAATCAGCAATATCAGAACGTTGCATTTCGGCACCAATAGAGAGTCCGATTGCGTATGAGAGACTGTCGTTGGTTGAAGTTAAAGCAACAGTTGCATCTGTTCCGCCATGTCCCTTTTCAGAGATATGCGGAGCAATAACCAAGGCAACGATAGACATTAACTTAATTAAGATGTTCATTGAAGGACCAGATGTGTCTTTGAAAGGATCACCAACAGTATCTCCAGTTACAGAGGCTTTGTGTGGCTCAGACTTTTTGTAGAACATCTCGCCATCAATCTCAACACCCTTTTCGAATGACTTCTTCGCGTTGTCCCATGCACCACCTGCGTTCGATTGGAACATTCCCATCAATACACCCGATACAGTTACACCTGCAAGTAAACCACCCAATACTTCAGGACCGAAAATGAATCCAACAACAACCGGAGTAATCAATGCAATTGCTCCTGGAGCAATCATTTCACGAATAGACGCTTCAGTAGAAATAGCTACACACTTTTCGTATTCAGGCTTCGCTTTGTATTCCATAATTCCAGGAATCTCGCGGAACTGACGACGAACTTCGTTCACCATATCCATGGCTGCACGTCCAACCGCTGCAATACACAAGGAAGAGAAAATAAATGGAATCATTCCACCTACAAACAATCCTGCTAATACCGGCGCTTTGTAAATGTCAATCGCATCAATTCCTGCAATACCCACGAACGCTGCGAACAACGCCAATGAAGTCAATGCTGCAGATGCAATAGCGAATCCTTTACCAGTAGCTGCAGTTGTGTTACCTACTGCATCTAAGTTATCTGTACGGTGACGAACTTCTTCTGGAAGTTGGCTCATTTCAGCAATACCACCTGCGTTGTCTGCGATTGGTCCGAATGCATCAATTGCCAATTGCATAGCAGTTGTTGCCATCATACCTGCAGCTGCAATAGCCACACCGTATAAACCAGCGAACTCATAAGAACCATAAATACCAGCAGCCAACACTAAGATTGGAAGAACTGTAGATTCCATACCTACAGACAAACCACCAATGATGTTAGTCGCGTGTCCGGTAGCAGATTGCTTAATGATAGACAATACAGGACGTTTTCCCATTGCAGTGTAGTACTCGGTAATGATGCTCATTAAAGCACCAACCACAAGACCTACCATGATTGCCCAGAATACACCCATTCTAGTTACTTCAACTCCACGAGCTGAATCTGTCCAAGTCATTGACTCTGGAAGCATCCAATTAACAACAAAGAAAGAAGCTACTGCGGTAAGGATGATACTTGACCAGTTACCTAGGTTCAAAGCGTTTTGAACATTACCCATTTCGTCTTTCACACGAACGAACATCATACCGATGATTGAGAAAACAATTCCTAAACCAGCGATCAACATTGGCAATAAGATTGGAGCAATTCCGCCGAAATCATCTTTCGAAATCAACTCTCTTCCTAATACCATTGTAGCTAAAATGGTCGCAACATAAGAACCGAACAAGTCAGCTCCCATACCCGCAACGTCACCCACGTTATCACCTACGTTATCTGCAATAGTTGCAGGGTTACGAACATCATCCTCAGGGATACCTGCTTCAACCTTTCCAACTAAGTCAGCTCCAACGTCAGCGGCTTTGGTATAAATACCACCACCAACACGAGCGAACAATGCGATAGATTCAGCACCTAAAGAGAATCCCGCAAGAACCTCCAATGCTTTTTCCATTTCCACTCCGTTAACACTTGCACCTACAGACTTAACGTAGATCGTGTATAACAAAATGAACAATGAACCCAATCCGATTACCGCCAAACCAGCAACACCAAGACCCATTACAGATCCTCCGGTGAAACTAACTTTCAACGCTTGAGATAAGCTTGTGCGTGCAGCTTGTGTTGTACGAACGTTCGCTTTAGTTGCGATGTTCATACCAATATATCCTGCCAATGCAGAAAGCACAGCTCCAATAATGAACGAAATTGCAATAATTGGAGAAGAAGTTTCAACCAAGGTACCAGACCAAGCTAGAAGCGCTCCTGCGATAACTACGAAGTAAGCCAATACTTTCCATTCGGCTTTCAAGAATGCCATAGCACCCTTCGCGATGTAACCTGCAAGTTCTTGCATGTTCTCGTCACCAGCATCTTGCTTAGTCACCCATGCAGACTTAATAGCCATGAACAAAATTCCAAGCAGACCTAACGCTGGAATTGAATAGAGCACAATATCGCCCCATTGTAAGTTTCCCATAATTTATTTTTTACTGTTAAACGGGTGCAAAAATAGGTGTTTTTGACTTAGATGCAAAAACTAATTTACCCTCCTATTTGACCTTAATTTCCTGCAAATCTTTGAGCAAGCCTCTCGTGTCTTCTGCGAAGGTGGAAATCTTCGATTGCTCTTCTGTACTTAAATTGTATTTATTCGGATTGGCTTCCCAATTTGAAACGGGTATAGAATAGTATCCGCGAGGGCTTCCGCCCAATCTGCACCAAAAAGGTACATACCCCCAAGTGTCCCATTGAACCTTTTTATTCTTCACTTTTAAATGAAGCACAACACCTATTCCTCCGTCTTTATATCGCTCTCGCTGATTGCTAATGAAATTACCCAAACTGAATGCAACTGGAACATTCTTCAATGAATCATTCTTTGGGTGAAGAATGAGCATCGGTTGAACCACGTGTGGATGAAGACCAATAATAGCATCAGCGCCAGCATCTGCTAACCACTGCGCTAATTTATCTTGCTCGGAATTTTCCTTGCGCTGGTATTCCGTTCCCCAATGAATATTAACCACTGTGAACTGAGCCCCACGCTCAACAGCTGTTTTCAAATCTTTTCTAATTTGAAGGGTATCTATCATATTCACCACATTCGGATGTTGAACTACTAACCCGTTTGTTCCATAGGTGCAATTCAATAATGCAATCTTCACTCCTTTCACTTCTTGAATCAATGGATAATGCTGATCACGTGAAAGTGTATCTAAAAAAGTTCCTGTATGAGTGATGCCCAATGAATCAAGCATAAGTATTGTTCGCTCCACACCTTTCTTTCCGCGGTCCTGAGAATGGTTGTTCGCCGTCACAAATATGTTGAACCCTGCAGCGAATATGCCTTCGGCAAAGGCATCTGGAGAAGAGAACTGCGGATAACCCGAATAAGGCTTACCAGCTAAGGTCACTTCTAGATTCGCACAGGTATAGTCAAATGAATGAACGAATTCCGAAATGTATTGAAACCAGTGGGCGTATTCATAAACACCTTTCGACTCGTTGAAAGCAGCGCCTATCATGGGCTCATGACCCATCATATCTCCAACAAAAAACAAACTAATCTCCTTAGTCGTTGTGTCTTCACCTGCAAAAACAGCATCGGTCTTTTCTCCTTCAACATGCTTATCTCCAACACTGTAAATTCCATAGAAAAATGAAAGAAGAACAAATAACGAAATACCGCCTGTTTTAAGCATATGTTGATTGGATTGCATGAAACAAATATAAGGCCTCAAGTCTATCTTTGCTCAGCATGAATCACAGCAGTCAACTCGCAACGCAAGCCCAAAGCACCATTCGATACAGTATCGTGGTGAACTTGATTTTGTCTGTTGTGAAATTTGCAGCAGGTATTCTCGGAAACAGCTTTGCTTTGATAGCAGATGCTGCAGAGAGTTGGGTTGACTTCGCCTCTTCTTTTTTGGTTTGGCTAGGTTTAAAAACAGCAGCTCTTCCTCCAGACAAAAACCATCCATACGGCCATGGAAAAGCAGAGCCGCTTTCTGCCATGTTTGTGGCCGTTCTTATGTTCAGTGTGGCGTGTTTCATTGTTTATGAAGCCATTCAACACATTATGACTCCGCATGATTCACCACATTCATGGACCATCCTTGTGGTTATTGGCGTGCTTATTACTAAAGAAATTTTATATCGCTTCATGAAATTGAACGCGAAGAAATTCAAGAGCAATGCCCTTGCCGCTGAAGCCACACACCAACGCACCGACTCCATTACTTCGCTTGCGGCGTTGGTGGGTATTGTGATCTCGTTGGTTGCTGGAGATGGCTATGCCGCTGCAGACGATTGGGCTTCCCTTCTGGCGGCTTACTTTATTTTACAACAAGCGTTTAAAGTTGGAAAGACTGCTATTTCAGAATTAATGGATGAAGCGCAGCCGGAAGAGATTGTAAATGAAATTCGAGACACCGCTATGCTCGTTGAGGGTGTAATTAAAATCAATGCGTGTTTCGTAAGGAAAATGGGATTCGAATGGTTCGTAGACATTCACATAGGTTTAAATGGAAACCAAAGTGTTTATGAAGGGCACGCCATTGCCCACGTTGTGGTTGATAAGATCAAAGAAAAGTTTCCTCAAGTTTACGACGTGCTCACGCACATCGAACCTCACGAAGACAACGATCCAATCAGCTGATCTGTTGTTAATGCTTGTTGATCTCCGGTAGTCATGTTGCGCATTTGCCACAAACCTGACTTCACTTCATCTTCACCCACAACAACTACGAAAGGAATTTTG
>JBIKZA010000032.1:0-25801 GCA_044354975.1 Flavobacteriales bacterium | reverse complement strand
AATCGCAACATAGTTCCAATAACGTAGTTCCAATAACGTAGTTCCAATAACGTAGTTCCCATTCCGAAGTAGGAATAAAACCGAAGGTTTTCCAATAACGAAGTGTCTCGTCCTAATAATGGTTTACACTTTTCTTTCATTTTTTTGATTTTTGTGTAAACTCATTTTAGGACGAGACAATCACTTGAAGTTAACAGAGCCAATAAAAAAAAGAGAGCTCCTACTTGTGTGTAAGAACTCTCATTAGCTTTTTCTCCCCCAGCTTCACTGGGGGCATTTCTGATGCCGCTCGCAGAGCGAGCTCGTTTGTAGACAGACAATAAAGATGTTACCATTATGAAATAGGAATTCCGCAGTAGGAATTACTATCAAAAGGTAAGAGAAGGTAAGAGAAGGTAAGAAAGGTTAAGACAAGGGAAGATTTAACAACGGAGTTCAAACAACGTAGTTCTCACAACGGAGTTCCAACAACGCAGTTCATTTCCTCACCGGAGTTCCCTCCAAGAACTTAACCATCTTCCCATTCTCGTAAATACCCCGCTGAACAAGCTTTCCAGACTTCTTGTCGTACATGGTGCATTCGCCGTGATAACGATTGTTCTTGTAGTTTGCGTCTTCTTCCAAGATTCCGTTTTCAGTATAGATCTTACTAGGTCCGTTCAGCTCGCCATTGGAGTATGTACAATCGCGCCACAAACCGCCGAAGTCGTAATTGTATTTCCAACGCCCCGTGCGCTTGCCTTCTTTGAATTTCCCTTCACTAATGGGTCTTCCACTTTCGTTGTATAAAATAGAGGTGCCATTCAACTCGCCATTCTTTCCATAAGTAATGACACTTTCCAATTGCCCACGCTCGGAATAGTTCATCCACTTGCCAACCTTCATATCGTTCTTCCAACTTCCAATGTATAAATACCTTCCGTTCTTCGGCTCGTATCCAATCCACTTGCCATACATTTTACCCGCCTTGAAGCTTCCTTCGTCTTTTACTTTTCCATTCTCATACCAACTCATCCACTTCCCATCTTCTTCACCCAACTTGTAATTTCCTTTCTGCAAAAATCCACCGTCTTCGTACCACGTTGTCCATTCCCCTTCCTTGTTGTCGGCCACTAGATTTCCTTCCTTCCATTTCTTTTCACTCGGATATTGATACACCCATTGACCTTCCATCTTCCCACTGGAATATTTTCCTTTCGATTGCCAAACGGCGTTATCATGATAAAAAATCCAATCGCCTTCTTGAAGATCCTCAACGAAACTTCCTTCCATATCCTTCATGCCGTTTTCACGGTACCATTCCCAATTTCCGGTCTTTTTCCCGTTGTCGAATGTACCTTTCACATATAATTTTCCGTTATCGAAATACTCTTCGTAAGGCCCTGTTACCAAGCCTTGCGCATAGGTTGTTGTCTTTCGGAGTTTTCCATTACTAAAAAATTCGCTCCACTTTCCGTCTTTAATTCCCTTCACGTAATGTCCCGATGTTTGAATATTTCCCTTCGTGAAAAACGCTTCGAAAATTCCATCAGGAACACCGTTGGTATATGTTGTTCGACTCAATAATTTATCTTCTTCATTCACTTCAGGAAGAACCCCTGTTCCGTTTGTAATTGTTTGCAATCCTTTGTTATCGAAATACGAAACAAGCAGAACCCCAGATGTGTCGTACTTCAACACACTGTTTATTTTTTCATTTTCATAATACGAAATCCACTCACCATACTTTTTTCCTTTCAAGAAATTTCCTTCTTGAATTTTAATTCCTTTGCTGTTAAACGTGCGCTGAATGCTGTCTTCCTGACCGAAACGAAAATATCCTTCCACCTGTACTTTTCCGTTCGTGTGATAACGAAATACCTTCCCGTTGAAGTAACCGTTGCGATACGTGCTCTCTTCTTGAAGCGTTCCATCTTCGTAATAAAATTTCCAGATGCTGTCTTCCTTTCCCACCACATTGAATTTTCCAATGCTGCGAATTTTACCATTCGGATAAAGGTCTTTGTAAAGGCTCTGCGCATTTCCTTTCAACGAAAACAAAAGAGAGAATACTATTACAAAAAATGGTGCAAGGCGAAAGAGAGTCTTCTTCATGATTCGAAAATAATGGGTAGTGTTTAATCTAAAACACAGTTCATCCTGTTTTATTGAACATTGCAGCGCTTATATTTGAACACTAAACCTTTCTAAATGCGTTCAACATTTATTTCCTTTTCAATTGCGTTGTTGGCTGTCCTTGGCGCTTACTTTTTCATTCCTTCCGCTTCGAAATTAAAATTGGCAGGCGGTGCAATGGAAGAAGGTTACGGCGTTAATCCTTCCAGCAGAAAATATTTTGAATACATGCGTAACCGCGATCCGGAAACAGGAGAGGTGCCGAGTGGAATTTTTGAACGTTGTGTGAACTTCGCGAATCACATGCCTCGCGTGGCAGATAGAGATTACGGTTGGTCCTCCAGAGGTCCTTATAACATTGGTGGAAGAACACGCGCATTCGCTGTCGATGTGCTGAATAGCAATCACCTCATTGCAGGTTCTGTTACAGGTGGAATGTGGAACTCTTTGAATGGCGGACAGTCTTGGGACAAGACTACAGCGCCAGAACAATTGCAAAGTGTAAGTTCGGTTGCGCAAGACACGCGTCCGGGACACGAGAATACTTGGTATTACGGTTCAGGAGAAGAATTTTACGGTGTGGTGTCTGGAACATCGTTCACGGCTTTATTGAGTGGTGACGGTATGTGGAAGAGCACCGATAACGGACAGACGTGGTCGCATCTTACTTCAACGTCAAGCGGAACTCCACAGAATAACTTGCAAAACGGCAGCTACGATTTCGTTTGGCGCGTCATTACCGATCACACCAACTTAGTTGAAGATGTTGTTTACGCTGCGGTTTACAACGGCATTATTCGAAGCAGCGACGGAGGAAATACCTGGACGGAAGTTCTAGGTTTTACTTCGGGCGCGAGCGAATTTGTTGATGTAATGATGACTCCTTCAGGTTTGCTTTACGCTTCATTCAGCGACAACAGCACCAACGGCGGTGGGTTCTTCAGAAGTACTGACGGACTCAACTGGACAGAGATTTCGCCATCGCTTCCGCAAATAGCTAACCTTAGAAGAACAGTGATGTGTGCTAATCCGCAAGACGAAAACGAAATTTATTTCTTGGGAGAAACCATTAACAACACCGTTTATCCGATCGATCACTTCTTCTACAAATACACTTATTTGGGTGGCGATGGAAGTGGCGCTGATGGAAGTTGGGAGAACCGCTCAGCGAATCTTCCTTCCATACCGTGTCAGTTGTTTACGGGTATAGACTATGACTTCGCAACCTTCCGCACGCAATACAGTTTCGACATGTGCATTGCGCATCACCCAACTATTCCGAATTTAGTGTTTATTGGTGGAACGAATTTGCACCGCAGTACCGATGCCTTTGCTACTTCTACTTCTGTAGATTGGATAGGTGGTTATCGTTGCAATGTTCCAGAGCCGTGGCACTATGTCTACGCGGAACACCACCCCGATCAGCAACTCATTGCATTCGATCCGGCCAATGGTTTAGGCATGTACAGTTTGAACGACGGTGGAGTGCAACATACCGCAGACGTAACTGCCGACAGCGTGCAGTGGCAATCGTTGAACAACGGTTACTTGACTTCTCAATTCTACACCGTAGCACTTGAGCCGGGTAATACAAACAGTCAGTTTTTAATGGGTGGAATGCAGGACAACGGAACTCGGTTAACACATACCTCCGATGCAAATTCACCATGGAAAGAAATGCATGCCGATGATGGTGCGTATTGCGCTATACCTTTCGGAGCAGACTATGTAATCACGAGTTCACAAAGTGGAAGAATGTTCAAGAAGTCCATTGACGCAAACGGAAACTTAACGGGCACCGAACGTATAGACGCAGAGAACGGTCCTGCTGCACTTTTCATTAATCCTTTGTTGTTGGATCCATGGACAAACAGATTATTTATAGCTGGAAATAAAATGATATGGTACCTCGATCGCATAGATACCATTTCTGTAACCGGAAACTATCCTACCGCGCGTAACACCGACGATTGGTCGAATGTTACTACTAGTACAATTACGTTAACCCAAGGAAGCATCTCATGTCTCGACATGGCGTATACCGATAATTCAATTTTGTATTACGGAAGTTCGGCTGGAAAATTATTCAAGCTAACAGACCTATACGGAACACCTGTGAAGACGAATATATCTTCAACGTTGTTCCCACCGAACGCATACACTTCCGCAGTAAGCACAAACGATTTGAATGCGAACGAAGTCATGGTTAGCTTTTCCAACTTCAACAAGAAAAGTATTTTCCATTCAACAGATGCCGGTGCAACATGGTTAGATGTAAGTGGAAATCTGGAGGAAAATGTAGATGGAACAGGCAATGGTCCTGCAGTGTATTGGGTTGAAATTTATCCGAGCACACCAACCATTTATTTAGCTGGAACCAGCGCTGGTTTATTCAGCACTTCTGAATTGAATGGCGAAAGTACCGTTTGGCAAATGGAAGGTGCAAGCACAATAGGAAACGCTGTTGTGAACATGATTACCTCACGACCATTCGATGGAACCGTTGCAGTGGCCACACATGCCAACGGAATTTACACCGCTAATCTTCCTATTGTTCCTGAAGTTTCGGTTGAAGCGATAGCAGAACGTATGGTAACGGTTTCAGCATTTCCAAATCCAACTGTAGATGAAATTCATTTCAACATGCAATTGGTTCCGGGTGAAATGACCGAGATGAATATTTATTCGTTGGATGGAAAATTACTGAACTCGAAAAAATGGAAGGCCGTTGGAAGAGAGCAGTTGTCGTGGGAAGCTGCGCATGCAGGAACATTTATTTATCATTTGAAATCCGGAAGCACCACAAGAACCGGTAAATTTGTTGTCACAAAATAATTCGAATTATGTCTGAAATCATTTCAACCGATAACGCACCGAAGCCAGTAGGAGCATACCCACACGCAAGAAGAGTGGGGAATCTATTGTTTCTTTCTGGTGTGGGTCCGCGTATTGCAGGCAGCGACGCGAACGATACAGGAGTACCTGGATTGAAGTTAGATAAATTCGGAAATTTTATTGAATTCGATTTTGAAGCGCAGTGCAGAAATGTGTTCGATAACGTAAGAGCCATTCTAGATGCAAGCGGTTCGAAGTGGGAGAACTTGGTAGACGTGACAGTCTTCTTAGTGAATATGAAGCGCGACTTCCAAACCTACAATCGCTTGTATGCCGAATACTTCAAGGACGCTAATCCCTGCAGAACAACTGTAGAGATTAACGCCCTTCCATCGCCTATTGCGATTGAGTTGAAGTGTATAGCTACTATTTAATTTTCACACCCCAGATATCTACGCCTTGGAATTGTTGCAATTCCATTTTAATAGATCCTACTTTAATTTTTGCTTGCGCCATAATAGGCAAGTGGTGTGCGTCGTCTGTTACCCATACCGCTAAGTCATTCGGATCTTTGAAGATTCGTCCTTTTTGAACCACGGGTGCGAAGCGCAAACATTTGAATGTTCCAGCATCTACACTTACCGTTTCTTTTCCAACGTAGCGCATTTTCAATCGGTAGATTTCATCGTCGACCAAGGTTTCAATGGTTAGAATATCGCCGGGTTTGGTGTTCGTAAAGTCCATAGTTCGAGCATAGAAAGCGGCACTCATCATGTCTTGAACAAAAGCAGGAGCAAGGTATCCTTCATTTTTTCTGTTCTTGAATGCACGCTTGTGCTGAAAGAAAAAATAGTCTTGCATAATCATGTATCCACCTTCATCGCAATTGCGTTTGAACTGGTAAGGAAAAATTCCCTGCTTGTCTACATACGATTCGTATTTGTCGCGCACCTTGAAGAACCAGTCGAAAGAACCCGAGCTGTGACCTTCACCTACGATGTGGTAGGTATCTCTTCCTCCGAATTTTTTATTTCCTTCTTCAACAGAGATGGTTGCAACACCTGCGTCTACAACACCGTAGTGAATGCGGTATGTAGATTTTTCTCCAGAAGTAAATGCGTAGTTATTGATGCTGCGTAATGCCTGCACTGGTAAATTTTCAACTTTAACTGGCGTAGGTTTAGAACTTTGGCCTAGCATGCTCAGTGCTCCGACTGACAATGCTGTAAACAAGAAGATGTGTTTCATAAAGTCGTTTTGTTTTTGGTTAACGTAACTTTCGTTGCGAAATTTCAAACATTGGACCAAAGTTTTATTCTACTACCACGCGCTTCACTGTGAATGAATTTTCTGTTCGGAAAATGAACTCATAAAGTCCAGGTGCGAACGCTGAAACATCTACTGTATAGCGCATACTGTTGAATTGGAAGTTCGAAATGTTCTTTCCAGAGACATCTTTCACTTGCACCGAAACATTTCCTGCATGTGCATTCAATTCAATGTTTAAATCAGATGAAGTTGGATTCGGATAGAGGTTCAATCCAATTTCATTCAACGTGTAAGTATAGATATTCGTCTCGTCTATATATCCGTCGCAGTCGTTGTCTATTCCATCTACTGTCTCTACCGCTGAAGGATTAATTGCAGGATTAGAGTCGTCGCAATCATCGTTGTTCGTCGCTGTTCCCGTTGGCACAATGCATGAATAAATAACCACTCCTGCTCCATATCCATCGCCGTCAATATCCATGTAGTACGCTTGTCCCAATCCTTCGTCAACAGCACCGTTACAGTTGTCGTCAACGTCGTTACAGAATTCAGTTGCATTCGGATTCATTCCGGCGTTGTTATCGTCGCAGTCTCCTGCGCACGCAGAGAACCCATCGCCATCTCCATCGAAACCTTCGTCGATTGTTCCATCACAGTTGTCGTCTAAGTTGTTGCACAATTCCATAGCACCCGGATAAGACAATGCATTTCCGTCGTTGCAATCGTCTACGCATGAGAAGAACCCATCGCCATCTAAATCGGCGTTGGTTGTAATGAATGAACTGTTGTCGTTGCAGTCGTTTCCATTTGTAACAAAACCAGCAGGGATTTCACATCCAGTTGTCATCGTTTGCGGGTCTCCAAAGCCATCTCCGTCTGTATCTTCGTAATAGGTAATCTCATTTGAAACGGTTACAGCATCTACCCACGTTATGCTGCTGTTAGCAGTTCCGTTGGTTACTTCAAGCGATACGCTGTACACTCCGGGAGTCGTGTACATTACATAAGGATTTTGAAGTGAAGAAGAGCTAGGAACACCACCTGGGAACGACCAGTTCCATGAGGTAGGATTGTTGTTGGTGTTGTCTACAAAATGGACAGGATAATTCACACAAGATACATTGTTGAAGGTTGCGCTTGCAGCAATATATTGAACGGGCAAACAAGGTCCGATTTCAGTAAGTACGTTGTGAATGTATACATTCAAAGCTTCGTCGAATGCTGCAATACAAACTTCGTCACCGGTAAATGCTTCAACATAAACACGAAGAATAGGTGTTGGTGTGAAGTGAACAGGAATCATGCTTCCTAAGTGTCCAAGTGCACCAATTTTTACACCGCCAACTTCTTTGTAAATAACCGAAGACCATGTGCTCAATGGCACAAGAGAAGTAACGTTGGTAATAGTAGCACCTCCAATGTCGAATTGAAGTGCGTTGATTTCTCCGTTTGGATTGGTAAGTGTAATGTCGAAATATCCCTGTGCGGCATTCACATTAGCTACACCAAGAATTGCTGTCTCTGACTCGTCAATAATCTCAGGATCCCAACCGCAAGGTTGCATTAAACCTGGAGCAATACCTTCATCTATCTGTGCATGAATGCAAGCCTCAAGATAGGCGGCATCTGCAATGCTGATATCGCCGTCGCTATTCAAGTCGTTACAAATTGAAGCACCTAAATCCGAATAAACCGCACTGTTTCCGTAAGTGTCTACATCAACTTGCGAGTAGCTTAAATCTTGATTCAAGTCACCTTTTTTCGTTTCAGCGGGACAATTGCCCAAACAGTCTGGTTGAGCATTACCGAAGAGTTGACCCACACAGTCAACGATTTCAGGACAAGAACCAATCGGAAGTTTCACGAAGTTGATGATGTTATTCATAGCATCGCGTTCGAAGGAAATACACACTTGCGCCCAGTTGTTGTCGTAGCGCAATTCATAGTTTCCAATAGCGTCAGGATCTTGATCCCAGTTGGTGCGAACTACCAAGTGGTAGGTTCCTGCGGGTACATTTGTAATGTCAATCCATTGGCAACTCAAACCTGAGCTGTATACGTCGTAACATCCGGCGGTAATTCCCATATTTCCACAGCCGTATTTCGCAACTCCCGTTACGCAACCAATATCAAGCACGCAGAAGCCGTTTTTGAATCCGATTTCAGGCATTAAATTCCCGTTGTTGTCATACAAGAGATATTCTGCATATCCAGAATAGTGATAGTGATTGTGGCAAGGGTCGAAAATGAACTGTGGGTTCGCCACGTTCGGAACACCAATGAAATAATCGAGGTTTCCGATGTTGTCTATGCGCGTAGAGAAGCGTACAATTTGTCTCGTACCCAAACCTTGCAAGCATCCTTCGTTCACCAAACACCCGTCTGTTGCCGTTAATGTTGTTTGGTACAATGAAGTATAAAGCACGTTGCCTTCAACCATTATATCGGGACCGACATTCGAACAGTTCGGATCTCCGTTGTAATAACATGCAGCGGGCGCTTCAGCAAGCGGGCTGTAGTTACAAGCGTTTAGGTCCATGCATCCAACGATAGGTCCCATGTACTGAAATAAAACCTCAAATGAGCTAAGTCCACAAGCCCCTCCGTCGTCACCCACTCGGATGTAATATGTTTCCCCCCCTTCGAGGTAGGGTGTAATTTCAGCCTCTAGACCGCACAAATCGTCGTTGTACGTGTATGTTGCTTCCATTGAGTTGTCGAATAAAGCCATATTGCAATAGTCGTATAACCAAATCTTAGTATCGCATCCCGCTAGCCCACATGTTGAAACCTGATATTGTCCATTCACGGACGGGGTAAACTCATACCATGAATTCGGTGCAGGAACAGCGTTTAATCCTAGGTTAGCGACAATTGCATTGTCGCAACTTGTTCCTTGCGGACAGTTCACTTGAATGGTTGCAAGCGCGCCGAATGCGGCACCTGTTGCAACGGAGTTTCCATCTAAATAAACGGTGTAGTTTCCCCCACCATTCGCACAACACAATCCATTTCCACCTGTATCATAAATTTCAACGCGATGACAATTATTGCTAATGCAGAAGTTCGCATCGTTAGTGGTTCCTTGTTGAATAACTAAGTTCTGTTGATTGAAGACTTTCCATGACGTTTGCTGCGGAAGGTTATCTGCAGTAATATCCAATGTTAGGATGTGTCCAGTTGTAACAATTACATTCAGCGTTGCACTGTTACTATTTCCCTGCGGATCGTAGGTTGTAAGTGTAACAGGAAACATTCCGTCAGCTGCAAAAGTGGTGGTTGGATTTTCCAATGTTGAAGTAGCAGGAACACAACCAGCAGGGAACGTCCATTCGAAAGTCGTTGCGTTTCCGGTTGAAGTGTTGTTGAATTGAAAGTTCATGCAACTCATTCCCGAAGGGTAATAATTGAAATTGGAGGCAAGCGCGGGGAATTCGCATGTGCCGTCGTCAATTGTTGCGCATGAGTTGAAGTTTGTTGCGTTATCATTCGTGCAACCTGAAACAGTTGTAGACGTTATGTTGAAGTTGAATTCACCCATGGTGCTGTTGTAACCTCCCACCTGAATGTAATACGTTTGCCCAATAGTTAAGTAGTCGTCTTCGTTCGCTCCAGCGGTTCCGTTACCGGTAGGACAACCAAATTTCACCATAGCAAAATTACCTGCAGCATCATCGTCATCGCAAGCAATGATAGATCCATTGCACGCATTGTATACCGCAATTTGTGTATCGGTAATTCCAGTTCCGGTTCCAGTGGTAGCGCTAGTTTGAATGGTTACATTTCCACCTTGGTAAACGAATGAATACCAGATGTCGCGAATGGTACCGCCACATCCAGGCGTTGGCCCTGCCGCAACGTTGATGTTATTGGTTACAATGACACCACTGTTTGGCACGAAAGCCGCTGCTGTAGCGCACGTTTCGTTCGGCATATAAATGTTACACAATCCATTGTCAACTGTAGCGCATGAGTTGTAGTTTCCTGCTGAAGGGTCTGTGCAACCTGCAATGTCAGCAGAGGTTAATTGAATACTAAAATTTCCTTGGAGATTGTTGTATCCACCAACTTGAACATAATACGTTGTACCCACCGTTAAGGCTGGGCATGTCATAACCAATTGAGAGGCGTAACCCATTCCCGCAGCGTCATCGTTGCAAAGCAATTGGGTTCCCGTGCAACTGTTGTATACAGCCATGCGCGTGTCTGCTAGTGTGCCTAAGGTGGTTGTTAATGTGAAGGTTCCTCCAGTAAAAGTGAATTTGTACCAAACGTCTTTTATTGCTGCGCCTGCGCCAACACCACAAGAAGGACTTGTTCCTTCCGTTACTGTATTCAAGTTTGTGGAGGCAACTATTCCAGCGTTTGGAATTAATTCAATGGCATTGGTGCAAATGTCATTCGAAGGAGCTTGTGAAAAGGCCTGAAAAGACACGAAAAATGCAAAAGCAAGTAAAATCTTTTTCATGGAAACGGTTAAGGTTAAGGAAAGGAAGTTACAAAGAATAGGCGGAAAGGAATAGAATTATTTCCGAAAAAAACCATCATCCTTGAAGTGCCAAGGGTCGGTCTTTCTTCCCGAAGCAATATCGAAGTGACCCAGGATATACTTGAACTTATACTCTGCATCAAGTTGATCGATGAGTTTACGAAGCACTGCGTATTGCGCATAATTCGGACCAACGGTATAGGTGCACATGATTTCAATTCCAATGGAACACGAATTCACAGCAGTTGTCCCGTCGGGAAGTTGGCTTTTTCCAGCGTGGTAGGCTACGTTGTTTGGTTCTACCAATTCATAAACATTACCGTCTCTTCCAATTAAATAATGGGCTGCAACGCCGTATTGTTTGAATTGTTGAAGGACGCCTTCCACCGAAAAAGTATCGGGATGTTGTGTGTTTGGAAAGGAAGCGTTGAAAGTTGAATGAATAATTAACGCTTTCACTTCGCGCTTAGATTCACTCGATTTGTAACCGAAATCAACGTGCTTTCGACCAATGATTAAATGCGTTAATTGCGCATTGACGGCAAATGTCAAAAATAAAAAAGCGAGTGTCGCGTAAAAACGCATTAGGCTTCTAAGACAGTGAAGGTGAAGTACTCCATGATTTCGTTGCAAAGCAATTTTTTGCATGCTTGATCAACGATATTCTCTGCAGCAGCATGATCAGCCGCTTCAACAGACAAGCTCATGTGTTTTCCAACACGAACATTTGCGATTGCTCCAATAGATAAACTATTCAATGACGAGGTCACTGCTTTTCCTTGTGGATCTAATAATGCCTCCAAAGGCATTACGTTAATTTCAGCTTTAAACTTTTTCATGGTGTTTCCCAAATAGGTGTTGAACGGCAGATAAAATGAGGTACAAAAGTAAGGCAATTGGAACAGTCCATAGGACTTTTTTCAAAATGAAATGCGCACCAATTGCCGACAAGACAATGCTTCCAATTAAAATGAATTTCATCGCATTTTCCTTCCAACTAAAATTTGAAAATTTGAAGGAAAGGAGCGGAAGCGTAGACGCCATAAGGAATGCAAAGAGAAGGATGAGTCCAACAAGAACCTCATTGCTCAAAGGTTGTGTTTCCGTCAACGATAAAACGCTTAACCAAAACAATCCGTTTGCAGGAACTGGAAGTCCTTTGAATCCCGTTGAATTCGATGTGTCTAAATTGAAACGAGCCAATCGAAAAGCAGCTGCAACAACAAGAAGAAAAGCTAACGCAGCCCACAATTTTATTTCAGGTTGAAGAAGACGATACAGCCAAAATGCAGGAACAACCCCAAAGCTTACCACATCGGCCAACGAATCCAATTGCTTTCCCATTTCGGAAGCCGCGCCGATGGCACGTGCTATTAAACCGTCAAGCAAATCCGCAAACGCAGCTAAAAGCACAAAGATGAATGCTTCTTGAACATCGTGGGCCAACAGCGCAGCGCAACCCATGACTAGGTTTAGCATGGTGAGGGTGTTGGGGATGATTGCTTTTCCAAACATGCGTCAAAGATAGGGGCTAGAATTCGAATTGAAGTTTTGCACGAAGACCGAATCGCACGATGTTCGCGTGGTCGAGGTAGGAAAGACGCCACAGGGCATCGACACGAAGAATTTTGAAGATGTTTTCCACCCCAACAGCAACTTCCGCATAGGGTTGCTTTAATCGATAAATATCTGCAATCCCGTCTGCGTTGAAATCGCGACTCAACAATTCATCGTTCTTCAAATCATAACTTCCAACCAACACTTTTGCGCTGGCTACTTCACGCCATTTCAATTTTCGAAGCATGGGAATTTTGTTGAAGAACAATCCTTCCGCGTGATAAGAACCCCAAACACAGGCCCATTTGTCGCTTACAAATTCGAAATAGTTCATCGTGTTGTAACTCGCTTCGTCGTAGAAAAAAGTTTCATTTCCCTGATGCATTTGCAGCATGGGGTAGGGAAGATTTCCGAAAATTTTTCCAGCTTGAACAGAAAGGTTTAAATAACCGAAAGGCCCGAAGCGCATTTTGTCTGACACCTGCATTTCTATGCGTTGGTATTTGTATTCAGCATTCATAACACCGGGAAGGGCTAGGCTATAAGCCATTTCAAAGACGGGGAAGTTTGTTCCAAGACTGATGCGTTCGAATTCGCCATAGACAAATTTTTCTTTGAAGGCAAAGCGGGTGTAAAGAGAGATTTCAGTCGTAGTAAGTGAATTCTCTTTTTCGAAACTGTTCGTTAAAGGTAGAAATCGGGTGTAAGTGTATTTCGTTCCCGCCGGTCTTAGAGAGCGATGTGTGAAAATAAGTTTATTGGAAAGTCCGTATAGCCATTCTTTCTCGATGTATGAATTAATGTCGGTAACATCGGTGAGTTTGTTTGCTGGATTTCTTCGAAACAAAGAAGATAAAATATTGTCTTGCCGAAAAGCCCCAGGCCCTAAACCCAGTTGTTCCATATCACGCTTTCCATGCGCTGAAATAGCGAAGCGAGGGCTTTTTTGAATGATGTACAATCCGCCCGCACCGTATTTGAATCGATCATCACGGAATCCATAAGCGAGATAACCGTCGAGCATAATCTTCGTGCTAAACTCATTGCTTGTTCTTCCCCCAAATCGCAAGCGATTTCCTTCAATTGGATTGAAACTGTAAAAGGTGTAATACGGCCCGTACTCGAAGTTGCCTTTCACTTTATATCCAGAAACAAAAAGCGTAATAATGTCAGTTACAGTTTGGAATTGCGGGAGAGTTTTCAGCGTATCAGCCATATTGAAGATGCGCTGTTCTTTAGCTGTTAAAGCAGTGTGCCGCATACTTTGCCAATAGGCATCGTCGTGATTAGAAGAGTTCGGGTCGACAACTATGTCTGTATAACCTTGGTAGAAGGGGTCTTCACGAGGTTTGTTAATGATGAATTTTTTATAGCTGCTGTTTTTTCTTCCGTATATCCCGATTTTTTTTTCACTCATGTTGAATTCAACCAAGAGCTGATCTTTTACGAGCATCCAAACTTCATGTTCGATCTCGTTGTATTCTTGATGGACGCTGAAATCTTTGATCCAATTGATGTTCGCGCCTTCGGAAATGGCTGCGTCTACTTGCTTCACAGCGTAGGTGGTGTCGTGAATCCACATTTCACCATGAAACAATAATTCTTGTTTTCTACGTGGAAAAAATTCCAATTTGTAACACCACTTTCCTTCAATGAAGGCACTGTCTACGAGACCGTAATCATAGAATCCCAGCGCATAGGTCGAGATAGGCGAGGTGAAGCTTTTCGAGAAGATAACAATTTCGTTGTCGTAGATATTTACGTTCTGGTACATGTCGCCCAAAAACTGATTCACACTTTGGTTTTCTACTCCGGTAACGCGTGTTCCCTTCACAATCTCTTTGGAAATTTTCGGGTTTCGACGGTAATAAAAATCGGAAAGCGATTCGGTCATGAAGACCGGCAAGTAAGGCTTTTCTTGGGTGGTGTCTATTCCTTCGAAAATAAATTCGAAAGGTTTCATGAGTTTGTTGTCGGCTAATGCCGCGCTAATGTTGTTTAAATCGAATTCTACTTTGTTGTATGCTTCGTATTCGTAGGCATCAAGTTTTTCGCGGTTGTTAATTTTTTTATTGGCGATGACTTTTTTCATGAGCTCAATCGCGGGATTGGGTTCGTCTTTGGGACGAATGATAACGACGCTCGTTGTATTCTCATCTAAGAGCGTGAAGTTTATTTCTTTCGTAGTTCCTTGCTTTACATTGAAAGATTGCTGGGCATAGCCAATTCCTTTGCAGCGCAAAGTATCGCTTGAATAGTAAGTTTCAATTCGGTATTTTCCTTTTTCATCGGTAGTTGTGCCAGATTTAGTTCCAACAAAATAGACAGGAGCAAAAGGAATAGTCTGCTTTGAAACGGCGTCAATTACAGTTCCGAATACGACAGTTTTTTGCGCAGAAAGCACAAGAGAAAAACATATCGATAAGAAAAGTAAAAGTCCTTTTTTCATTCCTCACGAAGAAACGGAAAAGTTTTCAAAGCGTCAAGAGGACTGACAAACGTTACCAATTATTTGTTGTTGAAAGCTTGTAAGCCTTCTTCCAACCATGCTCTGAATTCAGAGGTTTCAACAATGCCGCTCTTCACTTGATTCATTAGTTCTTCTCTTCCTTCGGTCATTGGATCAATAATCGCATACATAGGTTGAGAGTTGTTGTTGAAGGTTTCAATTTCGAAGGCAGACCACAAGTCACCGTAAGTCTCTATTTCCTTTTCAATTCCAGCCCATTTAGTAACAACGGTCTCTTTCAATTCAGCAGGTAGTTCTTTCTTGTCGTCAACATAAAGGCTCACAACAATGAATTCATTTTGCAATAAGTCTAACACTTCAGGCCATACGTGTTCTTCCATCTTTCTGCAATTCACACAAGCATATCCTGTGAAATCGACAAACAAAGGCTTGCCTTCTCTGCGGGCACGTTCGAGAGCAACAGTGTAATCATGTTCGCAAAGTAAGCCATGCGGACAATCACTTGGATAAGCATAGGAGTACCCAGTAGGAGGCGCAAGTCCGCTCATTAGCTTGAGTGCATTGTACGACGTTCCTTCTTCATTCACAAATAATCCACTGGCTAGGTAAACCACCCACATCCCAATTACTGTGGTGAATATGATTCGGAATTTCGAAAACTTTTGAATTGGACTGTCGTGTGAAAATTTGATAGCTCCGATTAGATAGAGGTACATTCCAAAGAAGATGATTACCCACAATCCCATGAACACTTCGTATTTCAATAAGTTCCAATGAACCACTAAATCTGCTTGCGATAAGAATTTCAGGGCAAGAGCTACTTCTAAAAATCCAAGAACAACTTTTACAGAGTTCAACCATCCGCCTGATTTTGGCAAGCTCTTCATCATACCAGGGAACATAGCGAACAACGCAAACGGAATTCCGAGTGCCAATCCGAATCCGCCCATTCCAATCGTCAATTGAATGGCTCCGCCGTCTTTTGCTAGCGATCCGGCAAGCAGCGATCCTAAAATTGGACCTGTGCACGAGAAAGAAACAATGGCTAAGGTAAGTGCCATGAAGAATGCTCCTAACATTCCTCCTGCTTCAGCATTTTTATCCATCTTATTCGCCAATCCTGCTGGAAGCGTAATCTCGAACAAGCCGAAGAACGAAAGTGCGAACACAATGAAGATGGCGAAGAACACAATGTTTAATGGGACATTGGTGGAAATGTCGTTCAATATATTTTCATTAATCTGATCCAAAAAATGGAACGGCATCGAAAGCAAAATGTAAATCAAGAAGATAAACCCTCCGTAAATCAACGCTTGGAAAATTCCTTTCTTACGGTCTTTGTTTCCTTTGGTGAAAAAAGCAACGGTTAATGGAATCATTGGGAACACACAAGGAGTAAGCAATGCAACCAGTCCACCCAAGAATCCAAGGAAGAACAATTGCCACATGTTTCCATCTTGAGTAGTTCCTGCCGAAACACTTCCGTTTTCTAAACGTGTGGTTAACTTCTCTTTATCGTTGCGAATCGTTTGAATCCAATACCTGAATTTCGTTGTAGTCGGTTCCAATTGCATTTGATCTTCAACAAGTGCTGAAGTGTCTTCAGGTGTTGTTGATACTGCGGAACCATCTGCTGCATTTGGCGTTACTTGTAGTTTGAATTTCGACTCGATCGGATAGCACGCTTTGTCGTTACACGTTTGACCTTGAATGGTTCCTTTTAAAGTGAAAGGAGCCGTTCCGAGAATCTTAATTTTTTGTTTGAATACGGCAGTGTTTTCAAAGTAGTTCACTTCACCACCTTGCATTTCGTCGTAGTGCGTGATGTATTTCCCTTCTGTTAATTTTCCAATGAGTTCGAAATTTACTTTGTCTATATTTAAAATCAATTCAGTTGGCAGGGCATATACATTCGGATCAGTAGACGGACTCGTCGAGTATAAATGGAATCCAGGAGAAATGCTCGCTTGAAATTCGATTTCAGCTTCGTTGTTTGGTAAACTCACGAGGCTTGTTTTCCATTTTACCGGCTCAACAATTTGCGCTTGGGCATTCCAAGCTGAAAACAAAAGTGCAAGGGTCGCAAAAATCTTTACAGATAAATTCTTCATAGCTCAAAAATAGTTCAATTCAATTTTACTTAGGTGAGGCGCATCACAAAAACCTTCTTCGCCGAGTCGTCTAATTTGTAATCTTCTGAAATACACAGTCCAATTACCGCAACAATCTCATCTTTACTCACCAAAACCGGATAGTTCTTTTTCTCGTTCATGGGAATCTTCGCTTGCACCAACACATCGCTCACTTTTTTCATCCCTTTCATTCCCAATGAACGGATCTTGTCACCCGTTTCGTATGCACGAATCTCCAATGGAAAACGCAACTTGTCGGCATTCAGTTGCATAACCTTCGGATCTTTTTCAATTTCATATCCTTTCGCCGGAAGAATATCAACCTCATATTTCGATTCGTCCAGCGGCATGTCGCTCTGCAAAGCATGCAACACATAGTTATCGCGATCTCGCGCAACCGCATAAGTAGCATTCGAAACCTTTGCTCCGGTCTTTTGAAGTTTTAAGATTTCATCGATTTCTCCTGTGGTGAATTCGAATAGGTTCAGCCATTCCCATAAAATTTGACGTGGAGCATATTGGTTTTGGACGGCTTCAATCGAAAGCAATTCGTTTTCTCCTTTCATGACTACATTCTGTTCGAGCCAGTTTTGCAAACTCTCTTGAACAATCGAATGCTGCTCTTCCCAGATTTCAATGCTGTTGGAAAGGGTTTGAAGAATATTCGGATTCAGCTCTTCTAAAATAGGAACTACCTTATTTCGAATTTTATTTCTTCCGTAAACGTTCGAACTGTTCGAAGCGTCTTCTCTCCATTTCAATTTTATTTCTTTCGCAAAACCTTCCAATTCTTTTTTCGAAAGATCTAAAAGTGGACGCCATTTGGCTGAAGTGTGGCGCTTCATTCCGAGCAATCCTTTCAATCCGCTTCCACGAACAAGGTGTTGCAAAACGGTTTCCAATTGATCATTGGCATGGTGGGCAAGAACCACAGTGGTATATCCGAATTCATCTTGCAACTGTTGAAAGTACGTGTAACGAAAATCGCGCGCGCGTTCTTGCAAATTGTTTTTCGATTCCTTCCACAAGTCACCGGCTTGAGCACAGTGAAAAGTGAGTTTGTTCTTTTTGCAAAAAGCCTTCACAAACTGTTCGTCTTTTTCAGAATCTTTTGCGCGAAGTTGGTAGTTCACATGCGCCACCGCGAATGGAATTTTAGCGCGAAGAAGCAATTCAGCCGTAAGCATAGAGTCCATTCCCCCGCTTACTGCCACAAGCAATTGCGCTTCATCGAAGGTTTGAAATTCGGCCTTTAAGTCTTTAAGTAATTTTTTCATGTTCAGTTAAAAATGGAAAGGGTGGAAGCTGCTTTCAATAGGCACTCCTCGTATTCCGCTTCCGCGTTCGAGGCGTGAGTAATTGCGCTTCCCACTTTTATGGTTGTTTGTTTTTTCTCTTTGTTGTAAACCGCAGAACGAATAATAACATTGAAATCGAAATTTCCATTCGGTTCAATAACGCCAAAGGTACCGCTGTATAGTCCTCTGTCTAACATTTCAATTTTTTCCATGTGCTTAACAGCGCTAATTTTCGGAGCGCCGGTCATGGATCCCATGGGGAAGGTTGCTGCTAAAATTTCTGTGAATGTTATTTTGGAAGGAAGCTGCGCTTCTACTGTGCTGATAAGGTGATGAAGTGTTTTGAAGGTGTGAAGTTCACACAGTGATGTTACGTTTACACTTGCTTTTGTTGCTATGCGCGAGAGATCGTTTCGAACAAGATCAACGATCATAATATTTTCAGACCGTTCCTTTTGACTCGTTTGAAGTAAAACTTTATTCTGCTCGTCTTCTTTTGAATTTTCTCCTCTGCGTATGGTCCCTTTAATGGGTTGTGAAATTATTTTATTCCCTTTTTTCTGAATGAATCGCTCAGGGGAAGTGCATAACAACTGAAGCTGGTCTCCGTTGAAATACGAGGCGTGTGGAGCTTCCGTAGCGTTGTTCATTTTTGAGAAGTGAGCGAAGGCATCTTTCAGTTCTCCAGTTGCCTGAAGCGGCATGCAGAAGTTGGTTTCGTAGTACTCACCCTGTTGAATTTGATTCAATATAGATTGAATTTTATCTACATAGGTGTCCTTACTTTCTAACGTTTCAAAACACAGACTTTCTTCATTCTTTTCGCATTCAATTTTTTTATAATTGGAAATGAATGAAGAGACAACCGAATGTTCGTTCGGTTCGGTAGGGGTCAGTGGGTTCCAATTTCCATTTTCCTCTTTCCACACGTGAACGGGTTCGAAGAAGTAGATGAGTTCACTTCCATCTGAGCTGAAATTGGTATAGGCATTCTTTTCAAAAAGTTTTTTCGCCTCGAAGGAAATATATCCGAAAACAGGAGTTGTTTTTCCAGCTAACCATTCGTTGAGTTTTTGAATGTCGCTGGGGTTGTTTTCATTTAAAACAAACGCATCTTTTTTTCCCCAAGCGATGTACGCTTGCCGCTCGTTCGAGTTAGGTGGAAGAAAGGTGAAGTGTTCGTTTTCCCAAAGCTGCATGGGTGCAAAGGTAATGCTTACTGACGCCTATTTGCGAGAAGAACGGGCGGACCTCCGTCGAAAGGATTGTCGCCTCGTCCAATACTGCGGGCTTCGATTCCCGCGGCTTTCATAACGGCTCGATCTCCGAATTTTTTCCGGAGTTCATCCATGGCAGTGTACAAACTAATTTGCTCTTCGTTATCGTCGAATAAATTAATCTGGTATCCGCCAGAAACCAAGTGGCTGAAGCGCACACCAATGAGGCGAATTAAGACGCGACGGCTGTATAGTTTTTCGAAGAGCTCTAATATTTTCGGGATAAGAATATGATCGGCCGAAGTATATGGAATTCTGCATTGCATGGTTTCCGTTTGGAAGTCGGAGTACCGCAACTTCACTGTAACGCATGAAGTAAGCTTCTCGCCCTTGCGTAACTGGAAAGCCAAGTTCTCGGTCATGGCAATTAAGAGTCCGCGTAGCTTATGCACATCTATTGTGTCTTGATCAAACGTTCTTTCTGTAGAAATTGACTTGCGTTCTTGGAACGGCACAACAGGCGAAGGGTCTATGGCATTTGCTTTTTTCCAGATGCTAGTACCGTTTTCACCCAATGCCTTCGACATGACGTCTAATGGCATTTCCTGAAGGGTATGTATTTTCCGAATGCCTAGATTAACGAGAAGCTGATGCGTTTTTTCTCCAACCATGGGAATCTTCCGAATGGAAAGAGGGGCAAGGAAAGGCTTCTCTGTTCCGGTTTCAATACGAATCTGATTGTTCGGCTTGGCTTCACCCGTAGCCACTTTGGAAACGGTCTTGCTGGTAGACAAACCGAAAGAAATAGGAAGGCCTATTTCTTTTCCAATCTTCTGTCTGAGCTCACCAGCAAATTGGTAGCATCCGAAAAAACGATCGAGCCCCGTTAGGTCGCAGTAGAATTCGTCTATGGAAGTTTTTTCGAAAAGCGGAACGGCTTCGCGAACCATTTCGCTTACGAGGTCTGAATACTTGAGGTAATTGTAAGAATTTCCTTTAATGACTACTGCTTCCGGACAGAGCTTTCTTGCCATGTGCATGGGCATTGCGGAATGCACACCGAACTTTCGCGCTTCGTAGCTGCACGAGGCCACTACGCCGCGGTCGCTGGTCCCACCAATAAGAACGGGTCTGTTGTTTAAACGGCTATCCAATAAACGCTCGACCGACACGAAAAAGGTGTCGAGATCCATATGTAGAATTGAGCGTTCAGATGACATAAAGCAAACCTATCTCGTGAAAGCGCAAGATTTGAAATTGTTAAAAAAAGTTTTGTGATGAAAGGGAAGAATTATATTTTCCTCTTTCCGATTTGGTCTGTATCGTCCTCGTCTTCGTCGTCGGTGATACCGTCATCCTCATCATCTGTAATGTCTGAACCACCCTCGGAATTGCGGTTGTTGTTCGAAACAGATGAGCTAGTTGGAGTGTCGTTGTTTGTGTTAAACTCAGCACCATCAACTATTTCAGAACGCTCTGTTCCTACGGAAGTAACTTCTTCCATCCAAACAGATTTGGTACAAGAGGCGAATGCCATTGCAACAAAAAGGAGGAGCGTTATGTAGTTGAGTTTTTTCATATTAGACCGAAGCCAACACAAATATAACGAAATCTTCTAAAAAGTGTTGCCTTGAGCGAAAATTTCTTGGAAATCTTTTGGGAAGTGAATGGTAACGCGTGTTCCCGATTCACCCGTTTCAGATTTCCAATCTTCCGGCCCACGCAATTCAATGCGTTTGCCGGTCATCTGTTCAATAAGCGCTATTCGACTGCGGGTAATTTCCATTCCCTTCGAGATGTGTCCGTCGCTGTTCGTTTTCCTGGCTTGACTTTCCGTTAAACCAATGCCGTTGTCTTCGATGCGAATTTCAAGACACTCGTCCTTCAACCCGAAAAAAACATGCAGCTGTCCGTCAGAATCTTTCGGCAACAATCCGTGCCAAATGGAATTTTCTAAAAACGGTTGAATGAGCATGGCCGGAATTTTAACCGATCGCAATGCTTCAGGAGAGTCTTGGTGAACACTATAAATGAACTTATCGGGGAAGCGCATGCTTTCCAATTTCAAGTACAATTCAAGACGTTCAATTTCTTCGGAAAGAGGAGCGAAGTTTTCTTCCGAACTGTCTAGGTTTTTACGAATGAGTTTCGCGAAATCTGTGAGGTATTGGTTTGCCGCCAATTTATCTTGACGGTTAATGTAGTACTGAATCGAATTCAGTGCGTTGAAAATGAAATGACGATTCATGCTTGAATTCATGCTTTGTTGCTCAAGCATCAGCAGCTTCGCTTTCATTTCAGATTGTTCTGCCAAGTGCTTGTTTCGAATGTTCCGTCTTCTTGAACGAGTAATAAGAACGACAATGCCGACAAGAAAAATGAATTCTAATAAGATCACCCACCACATCAAATACCAAGGCGGTGAAATACGGAACTGCCAGGTTACTTCTTCGCTCCACGTTCCCCATTGACCGTTGCGCGCACGAATGTGAAAAGTGTAATTTCCCGAAGGAAGATTGTTGAAGTTGACTTGCGAAAATGAAGTTGGGCTGCTCCACGTGCTGTCTAGTCCTTCCAGCCAATAACTGAATTCCAATCTTTCAGGATAGGTCGTACTCGACGCGTCGAAAAAGAAGGTGAATGAATTTTGTCTGTAGTTAAATTCAAGTCCATTCGGAAAAGCCTTACCATTCCAAGTGCCTGAAGTCAGTGCTTTCCAATCGATGTTCTCAAGATTTGATTGAATGTTTGTGAGATGAACAATGGGCTGAGGAATATTGAACTTCTTATCAATGGCACTTATTTCAATTTGCATCACACCGTTCGGAGTCCCTACCCAAACAGTATTTTGAAGGTCGACGAATATGGCGTTTAAGTTTGTTTCAAGGCTTATTAATCCGTCTGATTCGTTCAAGTGAATCATCCGTTCACCCAAGCCTCCGGCGCTATTCATTTCCCAAATAAAAATTCCATTCAGCGTTCCAATCCAAAGTTTGTTTTGAATCACCTTCAAGAAGTTTACAGTGTTTCCTCCCGGCTCTTCCGAAATGTTAACGCGAACAAAACCGTTTTCATTTCCTTTGTAAAGTCCCGATTGTGTTCCGGCAATTAGTTCTCCGTTTGGCAATTCAGCAATGCTGTATGCGCTCGCATCTTGCAAGCCTTGTGCCTCGCCGAAATTTGTGAATGCGTTGTTATGGAACAGCGAGATTCCATCACGTGTGGCCATCCAGATTTTTCCGTCGCGCGATTCAATAATGTGTCGAATGCGAGTAGCTGGAAAGTTCGGTAATTGCGAATAGCTTTGGAAGGTATTGTTACTGAACGATTGAATGCCTTTGTTCGTTCCAATGAGAAGACTTCCGTCTTTTTTCTGAAGCAAACTCAAGACGACTTCCTCGTCCATTCCATTTTCTTTGTTGAAGTGAAGCCAATGCGGTTGGCTGAAAGAATTGCGGTCGTAACAATACAATCCTTCAGGAGTTCCTATCCACGGACGTCGAAACAAATCTGTTGTGGAAGTCCAGATGCGCAGATTGGGTGAAAGTTCTTGCAGCGAGGCATTGAAATTTGCACTGAAAGGATCGGATGGATTCGATAAAAAACTTATTCCGTTGTCGTAGGTGCCGAAGAAGTAATTCCCTTGCGCGTCTTGCGTAATGCTCATAACGGCATTGCCCGTAAGGCCATTGTTTACCGTGTAACTTTTGAATTGTGTTGTGGTAAGTTTGAAGACACCACCTCCGTAGCTGGCAAACCATTGAATGCCCTCACGATCAATGAACACTTGGCGAATATCATCAATATCCAACCCGTTTGATTTGGAAAAAAGCAAATGACTTTCATCTGCTTCATTAAACATGACAACTCCCGTTCTACTTGTGAAGTAGATGTTCCCGTTGTACGAATCAATTCCAGTGAAAATATTGGCTAAAGCGAAGTCGCCAATGTTCGTGAGCGCTCGGCCAGTATTCACGTTCAGTACTCCACCGAGTGAAGTAACGGCCCATATTTCGTTCTTGTAATTTTCAATAAAATCGAATAAAACATTTTCTTCATCATTGAGAAGATAGAGTTGTTCCCACTGATTGTTTTTTAATTTCCAAATTCCTTTCTTCGTGGAAACAAGTAACTCGTTGTTGCTGTTTTTTCGAATGCGCTTGATGTTTTCTCCTTGAAAAAACAGCGTGATATTATCTTCAACAAATTTATTTTCCGAGAAAAAGATTAACCCGCGTTCAGTTCCGATGAGTAATTCATTCGAATTGAATTCTACCAATGAAGTTGTGGAAGCGTCGTTGAGCTCTCCTGAGTATTTGTGAGTGGTGAACGTGTTTCCGTCTAAAACGGATATTCCGCCAATAGATCCAAAAACGATTTGTTCGTTTTGAAGCTGATGGATGCAATTGATTTGATTGTTAATGAGCCCATCTGTTCTGCTGTAATTCACGAACTGATTTCCATTGAATTTGGAAGCTCCACCGAGCGTGCCAATCCAAACATATCCTTCCTTGTCTTGCTGAATGCAGCGCACTTGTGTTTGCGCTAACCCTTCTTTCAAACTGTATTGAATAAAAGAATATTGTTGCCCAAGAACAGCTATGGGGAGCCAAAACAAAACGATTGATATGTATTTCTTCAAACGCATGATTACTCTTGCATTTTATCTAAAAATTCCTGCAATTTTCTTCTGGAAACAGGCACGTGATCGCCGTTGGAAAGCACCACCACATTGCCTTCGGTGCGGTTGAATTCTTTTAAGTGCAAGGCAACATTTACAATGTGCGATTTGTGCACGCGCATAAACATGTGCGAATCTAGTTTCTCTTCGAAAGATTTAATATTCTTGCTACTCACGTATTTTTTTCCATTCACACAAAACAGCGTCGTATAATTTTCATCCGCTTCCAAGCGAATCAATTCGTTGTTGCGAAGAATCACAAATCCATCTCGCGTAGGGACAATTGTTTTATCGAAATTGCTATGCAGTGCAATTTCCTGCAGAACACGGTTTATTTTATTCTTGTCCAGAGAACCTGTTTGTTGCGATTTGCTTTTCACTGCTTTTGCAACAACATTTGTTAACTCCTCAATATCAATAGGCTTCTCGAGATAGTCTAAGGCATTTTCTTTAATGGCTTTTACGGCATACTCGCGAAACGCGGTGGTAAAAACAACTTGGAAATTTCGATTTTTAACCTGCTCTAAAAATGCGAAGCCATCGGCCTCTGGCATCATAATGTCAAGGAAAACCAAGTCAACTTGATTTTTTTCACACAACTCTAGCGCTTCTTTTACTGAAGAGGCTTCACCTATTAATTCGAGATTTTCTTTCGCATAGTCTTCCAACAACATTTTTAAATTCTCACGAGCGAAGAATTCATCGTCGACCAGTATCGCTTTCAGTTTTTCCATAATTCGTTGGCTTCAATGCTTGCAAATTACGAAGGAAATCGGAGTTTTTAAGAATGATTATCTTTGCATTCATGACAGATTCAGGAAAGAAGACTATTGGAGTTTTAGGTGGCGGTAGCTGGGCTACGGCTTTAACGAAATTATTGAGTCAATCGCAAGAGCATGTGCATTGGTGGATGCGCAATGAAGAGGCTGTAAAGCACATTCAAGAGTTCGGTCACAATCCCAATTACATTCAAGCAATTGAATTTGATTTGAACAAAGTTCATGTCTCTTCAAACATTCAAGAAGTTGTAGATGCGTGTGATATTTTGGTAGTGGCTATTCCGTCGGCATTTGTTCACTCCGCTTTTCAAGATGCAGAGGTGAAGGGCCTCGAGAGCAAAATTTTATTTTCGGCTATCAAAGGGGTAATCAACGAGTTTGATGCTATTCCTGCCCGATATTTTCACAAGACGTGGAATATTCCTTACGACAGCATTGGTATCATCTGCGGTCCTTGTCATGCCGAAGAGGTAGCGCTTGAGAAGCTTTCATATTTAACCATAGGCTGCTCAGATTTAGATAAGGCCGATTACATGGCAGAACAGTTGAAATGCCGATTCATTAAGACAACAACAACAGAAGACGTTTTTGGTACGGAGTTATCCGCTATTTTGAAAAATGTATACGCTGTGGCTTCTGGTATTTGTCACGGCTTAGGGTATGGAGATAATTTTCAGGCAGTGCTTGTAACTGCTGCTATTGGAGAAATAGAACGTTTCATTGATTCTGTTCATGAAGTGCATCGCGATGTTAAATCTTCTGCCTATTTAGGTGACTTATTGGTAACAGCTTATTCGCCTTATTCGCGTAATCGCACGTTCGGAACCATGGTTGGAAAGGGATACAGCGTGAAATGGGCAACCATCGAAATGAATATGGTGGCCGAAGGTTATTATGCAACACGAGGTATTCACGAAATCAATAAAAAATTCAACGCAGATATTCCAATTGCGGATGCT